>CAMFLX010000008.1 GCA_945957555.1 uncultured Cytophagales bacterium | reverse complement strand
CTTTTTCCTATCATTTCGTCTCGCTACAAAGTCTAATGCTTAATCTGGGTTTATAATAATATTAAGACAGTGTTTATGAGAAAATTGGATACGTTTTCTATACTATATATTTTGCTCTGGAGCTTGCCAGTACTTTCGCAACAGACCTTAAAAGTGAATCTTTCAACGACCATACGACCCGTCACACACTGTGCTTCGGGTTCTCTTTACGGAGTTACAGAAACACTTCCGACTGATATAGTTAATTTGGTAGCACCACTTAAACCAAACGTGTTTGCCAATCCTGCACAAAGTGGGGCAGGTAAGCAACAGCCAATAGAGGATGCAATAAAGGTTTCTGAACGTTTACAAAATACCACAGCAAAAGTGCAAGTTCGATTGCCAGATGTTTTGCCGGGCTGGCCTTATAAATGGCCAGGCACTCAAGCTTATTTGAATACGTGTACCGAAGTGATTAATTCCAAAAAAGCTTCTGGTAGAACAAATTATGATGGCTATGAGATTTGGAATGAACCACAGGGTACTTGGCAGTCAAGCAATGGCGATTTTAATACTGTTTGTTGGAAACCGACTTATGATTTAATACGGTCGAAGGATCCAGGGGCTAGAATCATTGGTCCTTCATTATCCTATTACAATAACACGTACATGAAAAGCTTTTTAACCTATTGTAAGGCGAATAACTGCCTTCCAGACGTGATTTGTTGGCATCAATGGGGAGCAGGAGGTTTTTTAAGTTCTTATAATCAATACCGCGCACTCGAAAAAGAATTGGGAATAGCTGCAAGACCCATTTCAATCAATGAATACTCATCCAAAACAAGTGACCCAAACGAGGGTTGTCCCGGATATTCCGTGCCTTTGATTAGTAAATTTGAAAGGTATGGAGTTGAGAGTGCCTGTATTTCATGGTGGTTTACCGGTTTGCCAGGCAGGTTAGGTAGCCTATTGACTTCAAGTAACCAAAAAGGTGGAGGATGGCATTTGTACAAATGGTATGGCGATATGACTGGTAACATGGTGCAAGTAACCCCACCAAACGACAACAGTGATGGTTTGGATGGCTTTGCGTGTGTGGACAATACCAACAAATACGCCAGTATATGTTTGGGCGGCAATTTCACTGGGAATGCATCCGTGAATATTTCGGGGATCCCCACGTTTTTTGGGAGCAGTGTAAAAGTAAAGATAGAATATGTGGTATGGTCCAACAAGGATACCCCGGTTGCGAGTACAACCTTGGTTTCAAATTCGGTATATAATGTAAGCAATGGTTCTATAACAGTGCCAGTAAACATTACCAGTATTTATTATGCCTACAGAGTCTATGTGGAGCCATCTACCACAACTCCGACGGTTTCAATCGTTGTTCCCACAAAAGATACCGTTGTTGCCAATCCATCCAATGTATTGGTACGTGCCAATGTGTCTGACCCAACCGCCATATCCAACTTGAAGTTTTTTGCAGATGGCGTACAGTTTGGGAATACATTGACAGCGGCTCCATTTTCGGCAACACTTAACATTGCCAAAGCGGGTACATACACAGTCACGGCAGAGATTACGGACAAAAGCAATAATAAGATTGTGTCAACCAGCAGAATTATCAGGACGAAAGTAGCACAGGTAGGCTATGACTATCAATCGCATCCCATTCCCGGTACGATACAGTTGGAAGAATATGACCTTGGGGGCAATGGAGTTGCCTACTTGGACAACACAACAGGTAGTGCGGTAACTCCAGTGGTAAACTACAGGACAGATGAAGATGTGGATATTGAAACCTGTACCGATGCTGGTGCTGGGTACAATATTGGCTATGCCACCGCAGGTGAATGGCTGGAGTATTCAGTAAATGTGGTAAAAACCGCAAAATACAACCTGCTGCTGAGGGTGGCCTGTAACGGTGATGGCCGTACGGTGAGTATGACTATGGACGATAAGGCCTTGGCTTCAAACATAACGATTCCAAACACAGGTGGTTGGCAAACTTGGCAGACGGTGGCCATCAAAGATTTGCAAATGACGGCAGGAGAACATGTCCTGAGATTGACAGTGGGCAGCACGGACTATGTAAACCTAAACTACATGACTTTTGAAGAGGTTATTCAAGCGCTTCCCCCAACGATAACCTTGAATTCACCTGGCAATCAAGCAACCGTGGATTTAGGCCAAACGATTACATTGTCGGCAACAGCGACAGACCCAGATGGAAACATCATAGGAGTTTCGTTTTATGCAGGGAATAGTTTACTGACAACAGTAAACACGGCTCCGTTTACCTATCAATGGACACCTACGGTTGCTGGTACCTATTCAATATCTGCAGAGGCTTTTGATACAGATAATTTAAGTACAAAAACAAGTACGATAAGTGTAATAGTCAAAAGTGTATTAACAGGTATAGATAACAAATTAGAATCAACTGATCAAAGTGTCTTTCCAAATCCTTTTGAAAACAGTTTTAACTTGAATGCATCAGAAACGTATGAGTATAAAGTTTGTGACATGTCAGGCAGAGTGCTTTTACAAGGACATGGCGATGGGGCGACTTTAATTGGTGAAACATTACAAAGTGGTTTGTATATGCTAGACGTACAAAGCAAAACAAGCTCACAAGTGTTAAAAATTCAGAAAAAATAAACTCGTATATATAAATGTTAAAATGCAGTAATAAACTCGTTCTTTTATTCTTCTTTGTCGTTTGGGAAAACGTGTTGGCCCAATCACTTTCTAAGTATATTGTCGTTGATCAGTTTGGCTACAGACCATCTGCCCAAAAGGTAGCGGTGCTTCGCGATCCAGTAATGGGCAACGATGCTGCAGAATCATTTAGCCCTGGTACCTCATATTCATTGGTTAATACCAGTAACAATGCCAAAGTATTTACAGCAGCACCTGTTATTTGGCAAAGTGGCAAAACGGATTCTACAGCTGGAGACAAAGTTTGGTGGTTTGACTTCTCATCAGTGACCACCCCCGGCACCTATTATGTGCTCGATGTACAAAAAAATCTAAAATCATACACCTTTGATATCAAGGATGATATCTATAACACCGTGCTGAAACATGCCGTGCGCTTCTTTTTCTACCAACGTGCAGGTTTTGCAAAACAGCAGCCTTATGCGGACGCTGCTTGGGTGGATGGTGCTTCTCACCTGAAAGCTTTACAAGATAAAAATTGTAGGTCTTACTCAACACCTAATGATGCCAAGTCTGAAAAAGATCTACGTGGTGGTTGGTACGATGCGGGTGACCTGAACAAATATACTGCTTGGACGGGAGGGTATATCAATGAGCTGTTGAAAGCCTATGAAGAATCTCCCAAAGTATGGACGGACGATTTTAACATTCCAGAATCTAACAACGGCATTCCTGATATCTTAGACGAAGTTAAGTGGGGGATGGATTATATGCGCAGACTGCAAAATGCAGATGGTAGCCTGATCAGTCTGGTGGGTTTGAGCGGGGCAAGCCCTCCTTCAAGTGCTACAGGGCAGAGTCTTTATGGTAATGCAACTACAGCAGCCACTTTAAAAGGGGCTGCGGCCTATGCTTTTGGGTCGAGAGTATTCAGAAAAATAGGATTAGCTTGTTATGCAGATACATTACAGGCTGCTGCATTGAAGGCTTGGACTTGGGCCGATGCGAATCCTGCTGTTACTTGGGATAATAGCAATACGGGTGTAGGTGCTGGCAACCCAGAAGTAAACGATTATACAAGATTAATCTATAAATTGGAAGCAGCGGCGCAACTTTTTGCACTTACAGGGGATACCAAGTATCGTACTTTCTTTGATAACAACTACACTCAAAGCCATATGGTACAATGGTATTATGTATATCCTTATGAACATTATGAGCAAGAAGTGCTCATGTACTACACCACACTTACCAATGCTACTACCAGTGTGGTAAACACTATTAAAGATCGTTTTCTTTCGGGAATAAATGGTGGTAATAACTTTGGCGCCTTCGATTCAAAAAAGAGTGGATACTTGGCTTACTTGGAATCGTATGTTTGGGGGAGTAACAATGTAAACTCTATGCAGGGTTTGGAGTTTTACGAGTCAGTAAAATATGGTGTAAACCCAAGTAGGAATACAGATGCCATGACGGCAGCGGAGAACTATGTGCATTACATACATGGTCTCAACCCTCTCAATCAATGTTATCTGACAAACATGAATGGCTATGGGGCAGATAAGTCAGCTACACAACTTTTTCATACTTGGTTTGCTGACGGTAGTACAAAATGGGATCAAGTAGGTGTATCCTCCTATGGGCCAGCGCCTGGATTCTTGGTGGGTGGTGCCAACTATCAGTATGGCTTGGATGGCTGCTGCTCCAATAACAGTTGTGGAAGCTCAGGTAATAATGCCTTGTGCAACAATGCGCAGGCCAAAGCTGCAATAGGACAACCTCCTATGAAATCATTTGCAGATATCAATGATAATTGGCCTGTGAATTCATGGGCGATTACAGAACCTAGTTGCGGCTATCAGGTATCTTATGTGAGGTTGCTCTCCAAATTTGTAAAAGAAAATGGGTCCATTATCAATTCCACATCGGGTTGCACCGTAACTGATATTGAAAAAAGCGAAAACAACTCAGCGATATCGGTCTATCCCAATCCAAGCAACAGCAACTTTATGATTAAGTGCCCAGGGAAATTTGTCGTAAACACTTATGATTTCACAGGAAAGAAAATAGACAGTATTTCTGGTACTGACTTTGTTACACTAGGGCAATCTCTTCCTGCGGGTCAGTACGTATTCCAAATTGAAACTAATGGAGATATCATTATGGAGAAAGTTATTAAAAAGTAGTCTTCCGTAGCTTAAGGTTTTTAATAGTCGTATGCTTGCGACTGTTGTAAGGGGCAGCATCTTCCAATTATTGGAGGTGCTGCTTTTTTTATCTATTTACTAATCAAAAACAAATATACCATACCGCTGTCATTGCGCTTCTTTTCTATTACTGACATGCACAAACTATATGAAAAAAAGCCATTTAGCTGGCTTACTTTTTAATGCCATGATTTGTATAGGGGAAATTTGTTTTTTACTCAATTTATATCACAAACAAGATGAAGCATCAATACTTTAAACGGCTTTTGATTTTGCTATGCATAGTAATTTCATTAGATCTTAACTCTTTAAGAACCCAAACTGCAGAATGATAAACACAAAATTGGATATGAAAAATAGGATCATTGTATTATTAAATGGTATGTTGGCACTGCCAAGTTTACTTTTTGCGCAAGCAGGCCCAGGCTTGGGAAATCTAAGCTATTCCTCTAACGAGCTCTATAAAGGGATATGGACTTTTACTGAGGTCAATCACTACGGATCCAACATTGCAACCATGCAAAATGGATACATGTTGACCACTTTTACACCAGATAGTGGCAAGCCCCCAGGGGGTATTTTGGTTTGGGACGTTTCCAACCCCAAAAAACCAGTACTTGTTACGCGGATTTATGATTCACGCACATCGACTTTTCGAGAGCAACACGCACTGCCTCAGCACGACAAATATGTCCTTTTTCAGGACGGCTTTGGCTTTCAGATTTGGGACTTCAGCGACCCTAAAAATCCAGTACAGACCAAAAGACACGTGATGAGCGGCTATGCGCATGATGACTATGGCTCTACTTGGCAAATGTTTTGGCAAGCACCGTATATCTTCATTGCCAATGGCAGTAAAGGATTTGATGTGGTAGACGCCACAAACATCAACAGCCCTGTATTGGTCAAGCACATCAACACTCCTAGACAAATAGGTCCTATTTATGCAGTGGGCAATCTTTTGGTTACCTCTGCACATGATTTTGGGAAAGGATTTACGATCTACGACATCAGTAATCCACGTGATCCCAAATTATTGAACAGCTATAGTAACACAGAGAACATGTACGCTTCCATGTTGAATGGTAACAAACTGGTGATTTCTGCACGAGGCAATGCCAATAATGCCATTTTTGGTACATACGATATCTCCGATCCCTTGAATATCAAAAAGATAACCACCTTGAATATTGGCAATAGTGGGGAACAGCTTTACAATTCGGTGCAGGACAATTTTATATTCCAAGGATGCCAAAATGAAGTCGTAAAAATTGATGCCTCCAATCCTGAGCAGCTCAAGATAGCAGGTAGAGGTTTTGTGGCTACTGGCAACGTGGATCACGGACAGGTGAGTCCTTTTGGCAATCTTATTTTTGTAGGCAACGACCATGGTTCTGGTAGTGGCTTTTGGGTACATCAAACACAGCCAGATAAAAAGGGGCCTGAAGTGAACATGGTAGTGCCAAGAAGCAATGATGTAAACAGAGCCCTTACGTCCCGAATAGGCGTAACCATGACCGATGCTGTTTTGCTGGAGTCTGTGAATAAGAATACCTTCATCGTAAGACCGGTTGGAGGCGCCGCATTATCAGGAAAATATAGCCACCAGTTCTCAATTGTCAACTTTTCACCAGACCAAGCACTGCTTCCCAATACTACCTACGAAATCGTGATTCCTGCGGGTGGTATCAAAGATTTTATGGGCAATACTGTGGGCACCACTTTCACATCCTATTTTTCTACAGGTGCAACGGGCAGTTTCCCCCCAGGGAGCACCAGCACGCCTTGGGTGTTTGAAGATGACAAAAAAGTAAGCTTAAACTGGAACACGACTTCTAACGCTACTAAGTACGTAGTTAAAAGAAGCACTAGCGCTACGGGGCCGTTTACCACAGTAGCGACGGTGACAGGGCTCTCCTATACTGATCTAAACCTGACCAATGAAATGAATTACTTCTATACGGTGACCGCAGAAAACAGCTACGGCGCAGGATTGAGTTCTAAAGTCGTCAAAGCCAAGCCTGCATTTTATATCACCAACCTCAATTGGTCCTCTGCTACCAACGGTTGGGGATCCGCTGAAAAAGATCAAAGCAACGGGGAAAGCGCTGTAGATGATGGTGGTATCATTACACTCAATGGAGAGGAATACTCGCGAGGCTTGGGAACACATGCCAACAGCACAATAGTCTATAACTTAGATGGAAAATATGAGCGATTCCTTTCTGATATAGGTATAGATGACGAAGCAGGTAATAATGGCTCTGTCATATTTAATGTTTCACTTGACGGAAAGCAAATATATACCAGTGGCCTTATGACTGGACTCTCGGCAAACAAGAGTATTGACTTGAGTGTACTTGGGGGAAAGCAACTTACATTAAGCGTGTCACAAGATGCAGACAATGGGGCAGATCATGCATCATGGGGGGGCGCCAGATTGGTCCCTGTCACAAACGCACCTACGGTGAGCCTTACAGCTCCAGCGAACAACGCCTCTTTTAGTGCCCCTGCCACGATCAGTCTTACGGCCGATGCTTCTGACACGGACGGTACCATCAGCAAAGTCGAATTTTTTAATGGCAGTACTAAAATAGGCGAAGATGCAAGTGCTCCATATAGCTATGTTTGGACGAACGTACCAGCGGGTACCTATGCAATCACCGCCAAGGCCACCGACAATTTGGGTAACAGTAGTGCTTCGGTTGCTGTGACTGTAACGGTTGCAGTGCCTCAAGGGCCATATGGTGGTTTGCACCACAATATCCCAGGTCGAATAGAAGCAGAGCATTATGATGAGGGAGGTGAAGGACTTGCTTATCACGAACAAAACACAAATGGCAATCAAGGTTTGGCATTGTTGAGAAATGACCAAGTGGATATAGAAACGACGAGTGATGCTACAGGTGAACATAACATCAGTTACATGCTAAACGGTGAATGGCTGGAATACAGTGTAAAAGTAGCGGAAACACGTGATTACATACTAGACTTACGATTGGCGACTGACGGAAGTGGTAAAACTATACATGTTGAAATGGACGGTGTTAATGTCACGGGATCTATAGTGGTACCCAATACAGGAGGCTGGCAGACATGGGCTACGGCCACCGTAAATGGCCTCAGCCTTACACAGGGGACGCACATCATGCGGATCGTAGTAGAGTCAGACTATATGAATCTGAATTATGTAGAATACAGAACAGATATAGCCACCCATGTAGCCGATGAGCAGATGAAACTCCTAATATCTCCCAATCCATTTGGAAGTGAAGGTCTTTGTGTGAGTTTGAATGAGCACTTCGAATACGTGCTCATGGATACCCGTGGCCTTGTGCTCGAATCGGGAGCGGCTTACGGTAAAACGAAAATGGGGGCAAATTTACCAAAGGGAGTCTATATCCTTACCCTGAAATCAGAAAATAACAGCGTGTCTCATAAAATCATAAAAGAATAAATTTAAGATGAGATCATTTATCAGTTTCATATTTTGTGTTGTTTTAGGATGGTTAGGTTTAGACCAAACGACAAGTGAGTTGGGCATCGCGCAAAACAAGCCTGTGCCTACAGGAACTTCGGTTACATTTACAGTTTCACTTCCCGAAGGTGGAGAGGTACCCTATATCGCTTGGGATTTTGGAGATGGTTCTGGGCTCGGCAGATATAAAAAAAGTTTAACGGCCAGTTATACTTTTAATGAACCTGGCGTGTATCAGGTATACGCTCGCATTCAAGGAGAGGAGATACCTCTTTCCGTTACTCAAACGGTACATAAACCCTTGAGTAAACCAGCACCTACGCATACGTCTACCATTGTTGCAGATACGGCTCACCATGTTTTGTGGGTGGTGAACCCAGACAACAACTCCGTGTCCTGTATAGACATGCTCAGCAATACTTTACTGAAAGAGATCCCTGTAGGCAAACATCCGAGAACTCTTGCTTTAGATTCCCTAGGGAATGCTTGGGTAAGCAACGAAGACGATGCAACGATTTCTATAGTAACCGCGCAAGGGCTCAAATTGCATACGCTTGCATTGCCCTACGGCTCTAGACCATTTGGTATTTGTCTGGAACCCTTGAAAAGAAACGCTTATGTTACGCTTCAAGGTACAGGTCAGTTGCTTCGGATAAATGTGAAAACAAAAGAGATCACCTCTGTGCTTGAAGTAGGACGAATGCCCAGAGCCATGGCCATAAACTCCGACGGCAGTAAGGTTTTTGTATCACAATTTATTTCACCTCAAGAAAAAGGTTTGGTTAGGGAAATAAATACAGCTTCCATGACGGTAAGCAAGGAAATAGAACTTGCCTATGACCAGTCTATTGACTTTGAAGACAATGGAAGAGGCGTACCCAATTTTTTGGCGGGACTTACGATTACACCCGATGGTGAAGAGTTATGGGTACCCTCCAAAAAGGACAATACGGCGCGAGGTCTTTTTCGGGATAGTTTAACATTGACCTTCGACAATACCGTGAGAACTATCGTGTCTAAAATCAACCTAGCGACAAGCACTGAAATCAGCGAGTCTAGAACGGACATCAACGATGCGGATCAAGCCTGTGCTGTAGAATTTAGTCCTTATGGTAATATTGCTTTTGTCGCATTACAAGGCAATGGCAGGGTAACTATGTTAAACGTAGCCACCAATTCACGCTTGGGGATCTTGGAGACCAACGGAATCGCGCCGCAAGGTTTGGTGTTTAATGCCGACGGCACCAGATTGTATGTGCATAATTTCTTGTCACGCAACGTTACCGTGTTTGATACCAAGGACATTATTTTATCCAACAATTTTTCTCCAGTTGTCCTTTTGAGCATCCATACCGTCCTTACAGAAATCCTAAGTCCGGAAGTACTTAAAGGCAAACAGATCTTCTACAATGCTCAAGACGAAAGGATGACCTTCGCAGGATACATCAGTTGTGCCAGTTGTCATGTGGATGGTGGTAGCGATGAAAGAGTCTGGGATTTTACCGAAAGGGGTGAAGGCTTAAGAAATACGCACAGTTTAAACGGCAAGGGAGGGCTTGCGATGGGCAGAGTTCATTGGACCTCCAATTTCGACGAAATACAAGATTTTGAAAACGATATGAGAAACGGATTCAAAGGAAAAGGATTTTTAACAGATGAACAATTCAATACAGGCACAATCAAAGATCCTCTGGGTGATAAAAAAGCAGGGTTGAGTGAAGAATTAGATGCATTGGCTGCCTACGTGACCTCCTTGAATAAAGTGCATGACAGCCCCTATAGGAAACAAAATGGCGATTTAACAGATGAGGCACTCGCAGGTAAAGAGATCTTTACAAATCTTGAATGTGGCTCTTGTCATTCAGGTCATGATTTTACGGACCGAAGCTTAGGGCTCATGCATGATGTGGGTACCATTCAGACTTCATCAGGTAAGCGCCGAGGTGGGATGCTCACAGGCTTCGGTACACCTACGCTCAAAGGGATTTGGGAAACGGCTCCTTATTTACACGATGGTTCTGCAGCCACCTTAAAAGAGGTCCTTACTACAAGAAACCTAGATCAGAAGCATGGTGATGTTTCGTCGTTGACGAGTGCCGAACTTGATCAACTGCTGGCCTATTTGAATCAGATAGACGAAAATGAAACCAACCCATCGACTGGTATTCGTAATCAAAATGTTGAAAGCATAAGTGCTCTTAGTATTTCGCCCAATCCTACCACAGAGGTACTGCATGTACAATTGAACAAGAATGTCAGTAAAAACGGCACCATTAATATCTACAGTGCTACCAATGCTAGATTGGTTAAAACCTTAAAGACCTCAGGTACGAGCGAAATAGACATCAATGTCAGTGATTTAAGTGCTGGCATGTATACCATTGTTTATGCCTCGGGAATTCATCAGTCAAGCTTGAAATTTGTGATGAAGTAATTGTTCGTGATTAATAAGTATTAAAATTTAACGATATGAAAAACCTCTACTTGTCAACAAAAGCTTTTTTTGTTTTGACTTTTTTTGTTACACTTTTTGGCCTTGTAAAAGCCCAAAACCCCATCTTCAAAGATGCCTTTACTGCCGATCCAGCACCCTTGGTATACAATGGAAGACTTTATGTATACGTAGGTCAGGATGAAGCCAAAGATGGTGAATTATTTACCATGACCGGCTGGCGTTGCTACTCTACTACCGACATGAAAACTTGGACCTCTCATGGCGTTATCATGAAGCCGACAGATTTCTCTTGGGGCGCTGCAGATGCTTGGGCTTCGCAAGTAGTGTATAAAGATGGGAAATTCTATTTGTATGTAACCGTAACGGGCAAAAGCCCTTATGGAGGTAGAAATATTGGTGTGGCGGTGTCCGATAGCCCTACTGGGCCTTTTAAAGATGCAAGAGGTACGCCACTCATTAGGGATAATATGACCAATAATGGCAAAACTTGGGACGATATCGATCCAACCGTAATGATCGATGATGATGGTCAGGCCTATCTCTGCTGGGGCAATCCCCTATGTTACTTAGTGAAGCTCAAACCAAACATGACCGAAACAGATGGAACCATTTCAC
Organism: uncultured Cytophagales bacterium; assembly: GCA_945957555.1. Classification (GTDB taxonomy): domain Bacteria; phylum Bacteroidota; class Bacteroidia; order Cytophagales; family UBA9547; genus CAMFLX01. The sequence goes on along the minus strand of CAMFLX010000008.1, from coordinate 75,920 downwards.
AAATTACCCCTCCTAATTATGCAGAAGGACCATGGTTGTACAAGAGGAATGGCATGTACTACTTGGCTTATCCAGCTTTTGTGCCAGGGGTGGGTTCAGAGCAAATTTGTTACGCCACGGCTACGAATGTTACAGGGCCATGGACCTATAGGGGTGTGCTGTCTGGTACTGCAAAAAACAGTTATACCATCCATCCAGGCATCATAGAGTACAAAGGACAAAACTATTTCTTTTATCACAATGCCACCCTCACCTTAAACGGCCAAGGACCAGCCACTGGTAGGCGTAGTGTTTGCGTAGAATACCTGTGTTACAATACTGATGGGACCATCAAACCGATCACACAAACAACAGCAGGGATTACGGTAGCATCTCCTTGCCCTCCTGTGACGGTTCCCCAAACGCCCTTCAAGGGGACGGCTTGGCCTATTCCAGGTAGAATAGAAGCAGAAGATTATGACTTGGGTGGTGAGGGTGTGTCCTTTCACGAGGCAAACACCAGTGGCAACCAAGGTGCTGCTACTTACAGGAATGATGAGGTAGACATTGAGGCTACCCAAGATACAGAAGGTGCCTACAATGTGGGCTATATTCTAAATGGTGAGTGGCTGGAATATACCGTAAATGTGAGCGCGACAGGCAAATACGATCTGTCTATCAGACTAGCTACAGATGGAGCAGGGAAAACCATGCATGCAGAGATAGACGGTCAAAACATTACAGGCGCAATCACCATTCCTAATACAGCTGGTTTCCAGACTTGGCAAACGGTTACTGTGCCCAATCTTTCACTTACAGCAGGCAATCATACCTTACGCTTAGCCTTTGATGCGGATTATTTCAATATCAATTATATCAAATTCGACAAGGCTACCGTCACTTCCATAGCAGATGATTTTGAAAATGTCGGCCTTCTTTATCCCAATCCTTTTGAACACTCACTTCATCTGGACTATAAGAATGAGTATGGCTACAGGATATATGACCTTTCGGGAAGGTTGATCGTGCAAGGCCATGCCACAGGGCTCATTGAGGTTGGAGAAGAACTACAAAGCGGCGTATATGTGCTTCAGATTGTAAGTAATGAGAAATCATACTTGTCTCAAATCCATAAAAAATAATCGTGAGACATGAAGAGGCTAATCATATTTTTAGTTGTCGCATCTACTGGTTTTTGTTGTATCCATAGTATTGCCCAAACTCCGGGTGATCTTACCTTATGGTACAACAAAGACGCAGGAGATGTGTTTACCGATGCCCTGCCAATAGGGAATGGCCGCTTGGGAGGCATGGTATATGGCGTGGTGGCGAAAGATGTCATTGGATTGAACGAGGGAACCGTATGGAGTGGTAACCCTGGCAATAACAACAAAGCAGGGGCGGCTAATTCGCTTGCAACGGCCAGAAGTCAGATTTTTGCAGGCAACTATACGGCGGCCGATGCTACTGTCTCCAACATGATTGGCTCTGGTCAGGAAAGGTTTTTGCCAGTTGGGAATCTGTATTTGACCTTCCCGGGACATACCGCCACTAACTATTACAGGGAACTTGATCTTAAAACTGCCATTGCTAAAACTACTTACACTTACGGTGGGGTGAACTACACCAGAGAGTATTTTGCCAGTTATCCAGATCAGGTAATGGTGGTGCGGCTCACAGCCAGCCAAACTGGGAAAATTACTTTTTCGGTGGGCATGGACTCGCAGCAAACACCCGTAACTACCTCAAATACGGGTAATAATATACTTGTTTTGAATGGGCAGGCCGATGCTGTTAAATTTCAGAATCGGGTAAAAGTAGAAAATGAAGGTGGTACTATTGCTGCAAATAGCAGTAGCATAACCGTAACAGGGGCAAACAGTGCAACAGTTTATTTGGCGATTGGTACCAACTACAATAGTTACAATAATGTAAGTGGTGACCAAGTAGCCAGAGCTACCAAATACATCAGTGATATTGGGAGTAAGACATATACCCAAATTTTAAACGCTCACCTTGCAGATTATCAGGCTTTATTCAATAGAGTTGATTTAAACTTAGGAGCTCCCAATGCGGCGTCCACACAAACTACCGACAAAAGGGTGGCAGGATTCGCCACTACAAACGACCCCAGTTTGGTAAGGCTACATTATCAATTTGGACGCTATTTAATGATTTCCTGTTCAAGAACGGGGAGTCAGCCTGCTAATTTGCAGGGCGTTTGGAACAAAGAAATGTATCCTTCATGGGGAAGTAAATACACTACCAATATCAACTTTCAAATGAATTATTGGATGACCGAAACGGGTAATTTACCCGAATGCGCCACCCCAATGATCGAAAAAACGAAGGCTTTGGTTACGCCTGGTCAACAGTCGGCATTAGCGCATTGGGGCGTAAATACGGGCTGGGTCTTGCATCATAATACTGATCTTTGGAACCGTACAGGGCCCATAGATGGAGCATGGGGACATTGGCCTACGGGTGGCGCTTGGTTGTGCTACAATCTTTGGGAGCACTATCAGTTCGAAAAGAACAACACGTATTTGGCTGATATTTATCCAACCATGAAAGGTTCCGCACAATTCTTTTTGAATAGTATGGTCACGGAACCTTTGAGTGGGAAGGGCTATCTGGTTACATGCCCTAGTTCTTCGCCTGAAATACAACATGGCGCCTACTGGACATGTTTTGCGCCTACTATGGACATTCAAATCATCCGAGATTTGTTTAACTCTACACTAAAAGCGGCTGAAATCTTGAATCTTGATGCATCATTTCGCACGCAGTTAAAAGACGCCATTGCCAAATTGCCACCACATAAAGTAGGCAAATACGGACAGTTGCAAGAGTGGTTTGATGATTGGGACAATCCGAACGATAAGAACCGCCACATCTCCCACTTGTATGGTTTGTACCCAAGTAACCAGATTTCGGTAAGGGGGACACCTAGTTTGTACAATGCCGCAAAAGTTACCTTGGCACAACGTGGGGATGATGCCACGGGATGGTCTTTGGCATGGAAGATCAATTTCTGGGCCCGCATGGAAGACGGAAATCACGCCTACAAACTAATCCAATTGCTATTGACACCCGCAAAGACCTATAATAACTTGTTTGACGCCCACCCGCCCTTTCAAATTGACGGCAATTTTGGGGCGGTTTCTGGGATCAACGAAATGTTACTGCAAAGCCAGAACAATGAACTACAATTCTTGCCAGCCTTGCCGTCGGTTTGGGCAACAGGATACATCAAAGGATTGAGGGCAAGAAAGGGCTTTGTGGTGGATGAGATCTCATGGGTAGGGGGTAAGTTATCCCAAGCTACGGTTACCTCACTTTTAGGCGATACGCTTCGTGTGCGTTATGGCACCATCACCAAGACGCACTTGACCAAGGCCGGTGAAAAATATGTGCTTGATGCTTCGCTCAACATCAAAGGAAGCAACAATAACAAAACGCCCTTTAAAGGGACGGCCTGGCCTATTCCAGGGAGAATAGAGGCAGAAGATTATGACCTAGGTGGTGAAGGGGTTTCCTTTCATGAGGCAAACACAAGTGGCAATGAAGGTGCTGCAACTTACAGAGCTGATGAAGTGGATATCGAAACTACCCAAGATGCAGACGGCGCCTACAATGTGGGCTATATTCTAAATGGGGAGTGGCTGGAGTATATGGTAAATGTAGGTGCAGCAGGCAAATATGATCTTTATCTCAGAGTAGCTACCGATGGCACAGGCAAAACCATGCATGCTGAGATAGACGGTCAAAATTTGACTGGGGCTATTACGATTCCAAATACAGCTGGTTTTCAGACTTGGCAAACGGTTACGGTGCCCAATCTTCCACTTACAGCAGGAAATCATACCTTACGCCTAGCCTTTGATGCGGATTATTTCAATATCAATTATATCAAATTCGACAAGGCTACGGTCACCGCTGAGGAAGAAGCATACGATTTTTCACTTGGTAATAATGTATGGGTACATCCCAATCCTTTTCATACTTCGGCTCAGCTGAAACTTGATAATTTGGGGCTTGTAGATAAGATACAAGTACACGATTTAATGGGCCAGCTCCTAGAACAGGTAGAGCATATAAAAGCAGGGCAAGTAGTGGAGATTGGTTCTAAACTGGTCGTTGGAACATACTTCGTTCAAGTATTTACTGCTGAAGGTATCAAATCATTTAAAATCATTAAGAATTAGAAATATGAAAAACAAATACTCTTTTACTGTAATTGCCTTGATTTCGTGTTTTATGCTAGCATTCTTGCCAGCCTCTGCACAGTCAAGTGCGCCAAAGCGCCCAGCAATGGGTTGGGCGAGTTGGAATACGTTCTATTTCAACATTAGCGAATCCTTGATCAAAGGGCAAGCTGATGCAATGGTGAATCAAGGCTTATCGGCCGCAGGTTATAAATTCATCAATATAGATGATGGATATTTCAAGAACCGTAACCAAGACGGATCACTGGGTATAGACGGTGCCAAGTTTCCAAACGGCATGAAAGTAGTAGCCGATTATATACATTCGAAAGGACTGAAAGCGGGGATTTATACTGATGCGGGTACTAATACTTGTGGAAATACCTACGGAGGCGAAGCGAATGGTGCCAATGCAGGAATTTATACGCACGATCAACAGGATGCCAACTTGTTTTTTAAAACTTGGGGCTACGATTTCCTAAAAGTGGATTATTGTGGAGGACGCGTGCAGGGCTTGGACGAGAAAACACGCTATACGGCCATCAAAAATGCCATCTTGAACACAGGAAGAACAGATGTCAATTACAACGTATGCCGTTGGCAGTTCCCAGGTACTTGGGTAACGACCATTGCCGATTCGTGGCGGATCGCTGATGACATCAACAACACTTGGGCGGCTATCACCAGGATTATTGACGCAAGCATTTATTTGGCACCCTATTGTAGTAAAGGCCACTATAACGATATGGACATGCTAGAAGTAGGCCGAGGAATGAGTGCTGAAGAAGACAAAAGCCATTTCAGCATGTGGTGTATCATGTCCTCTCCATTGATGTTGGGTAACGATTTGAGATCATTAAGCCAGCAGACGAAAAACATTATAGGCAACACAGAAGTCATTGCGGTCAATCAAGACACTACAGGCCTACAAGCCCATATTGTCACAGATAATGGCGCAGGACTGCAAGTGTTTGCCAAAAATTTAAATGGCAAACAGAGTCTCGAAAGAGCCGTTGTGTTGTTTAACAGAACCGCAGCTGCTGCCACCATGTCTGTGAAGTGGAGCGATTTAAACCTAGAAGGGCCAGCCTCAGTGCGTGACCTATGGACAAAAACCAATTTAGGAAACAAAGACACAGAATATTCGGTATCAGTTCCCTCTCATGGGGTGGTAATGCTCAAAGTCGTAGGTACCAAAGCCAAACTGCAAGAAACCTTTGAGGGAGAATATGCTTGGATCAATAATTTCAACCTGACTCAGAATGTGAATATCGTGGCAAATCAGGGCAGAGCTACTGTGGACGCCGCATGTTCTGGAAGGGCAAAAGCTAACTATATCGGTAATCGTGCTGACAACTATATAGAGTTTAGAGATGTATTTGCAAATACTGCGGGAAAATACAAACTCACGATTACCTATATGACTGGCGAGAATAGGAATGCAACAGTGAGTATCAACGGAAAGGACACCTTGCTTACGAACTTGAATTCAGGGGCCTTCACAACCCTCAAAAGCATCAGTTTTCCAGTCAGTCTCAACAAGGGAAACAACGTTATCAAAATAAGTAATGCGACCGCTTGGGCACCAGACATCGACAAGATCAACATTGATTTGAACAAAAATAGTGTAGTGACCTCTGTCGACGATTCAGATTTTATGGAGTCCGCCAATTCCATAAACATAAGTCCAAATCCAGTGGCCTCAACTTTCCAAATTGATACAAAAGCCCCAATTGAAAAGGTAGAAATATATGCAAGTACAGGCAATCTCTTGGGCACATATCATCAATCAACCATTTCTGTTGCCGACTTGAACGCAGGAGTGTACATCGTAAAGGTAACCACCTCAGGCACTGAAATCATAAAACGCATCATCAAGGAATAATAGGGGAACCTCTTGAGAACTTGGGATGGCAAGATGCCATGTTGAATTGCCACGGGTTTCAACCCATGGGCAGAAGATTTGGTTTCGCGATGCATCGCGAAACCATTCTTTTTTTATTTTGCACCTCGGTCTGTGACTCACAGACCGAAACAAATGGCCTTTGAGCCACAGACCATGGAATAGTAGGAAAAGTGTCCTGGAAATTACAGATTTAAGCACTATAGTTATTTTCAAACCCCGAAATATTGGTAATATTGTTGAGGTATTTGTAGGAATCCGGGTTGGAAACTCCCGACAAGTCGGGACAAGCTCTTAATTATCTGTTATGACGATATGTCCTGTGGAACATTCGCCGAGCAGGAAGTTGTTTGAAAAATAGATTTGTACAATTAAAAAATTATAAATTGAATATTGAGGACGCAAAAAACAGTGCATTGACGTTTATTAATGACAAGTTTCCCTGTCTTGATGATGATGAAAAATTAGTTATTTATGATGAGGTAACGGAGGAATTTTCTTGGGGTTGGGCCTTTGTTGTCCAAACAAAGAAATTTTTAGAAACTAAAGATTATTTATATGCATGTGTGGGTATTGGTCAGATCGTTGTTGATAAGATTAAAGATGAGATTATAGTTGGTCCTTCGAGTGATCCCAATTATGCTAGTAAATATAATAGACAATATGGTGGTGGGGCACATTAACCTCCTTAAAATGAAGGTTTGGTTTTTTCTGCTCTTGGATTTGTTTTTTTACAACCTTAAAGGGAAATGAAAATATGCAAGCTATGGTAGCGTTTACTTTAACAGATAATCTTAAATAGTTTTAAAATGAAAAAAACATTTTTGATTTATTTATCTATTATTTCAATTTTAATGGTTTTTTTCTTTATCCCAATACCAAGAACGGACTTTTATAAAAATACACGAGTTGGTGATCTTGCTAGAATACCTCTTATCGATCCTTATGAAATAGGTTCTGCCACTGGTTCTACTTGGTTTATAACTGTAGATCATCCAATTAATTTTATTGGGATAGATTTAAGAGATTATGGATTGTTCATTGATTCTGTTGGGGTAGGGAATGATTTTTTTGTTCTTCATTCACCCAGTGTACAGAGAGTAGAATTTAAAGGTGTATCAGCTTGGTTGGTTTTTGATTGTAAATCTAACGTAGGACAAGTCTTTTATGATAAAAGGGGTTATCTCACATATATAAAAAGGTCTTACAAGATTAATAATCTCAAGCTTTATGATCCAAATTTGGTTTATAAAAAATTTGAAAAAACATTGGAACTGCCTAGGGAGTGGAAAAGACCTTACCCAATCCCCAACTGTCCGTAGTGTTGAGCGCAGCGCACTACGGACTGGTCAATGATTGTAGAACTTGTTCCGACCTTTCGGAAGACTCCGTCTCGGATTCCTACCATTAAGCTATCCACTACCAACTAAGGCTCCCTGCTGTTCGCCTGTTAGCGAAGCGCATGTGAACTCAAAGATAATGTAGAGCATGTACCGATTTCTCCGTAGTCTCCGACCCGGATTCCTGCCCATAAGCTAGCCAATGCCAATAATCAAGGTTCGGTTAGCTCCAGCAATTTCTTACGTATCCTATAAAAGTCCCCACAACTACAGTTTTGAGTCCAGTTGCAAGTCAAGCTGCAGCATGACGAATGCTTGAACTATTCCGTCCCAATGCTCATGAATGTGGGCCTGTTTTCCAAGACCTAAGCTTTGAAATTCTGTGTCTTAAACTCAAATATTAATAGCTAGTGCGCAAGTACCGAAGGCTGGTGCCCAAGCACCGAAGGCTGGTGCCCAAGCACCGAAGGCTGGTAACCCGGCACCGAAGGCTGGTAACCCAACACCGAAGGCTGGTGCCCAAGCACCGAAGACTGGTGCCCAAGCACCTAAGACTGGTGCCCGAGTAACGAAGACTGGTAACCCAGCATCGAAGGTGCTTACTTTATCTCCAAAGGCAAAAAGGTCATATCCATCCACAGTTCCCTTATCTCCATGCGAGCTTGCCTTTCCTCCACACATGGTTCCTATATCCTCATGCGAGGTTCCTTTACTACCACGAGAGGTTCCTTTATCCTCACGCGTGGTTGGCTTTCCCCGATGCGTGGTTCCTTTACCCTGATGCGAGCGTGGCTTCCACTCAGGCGAGCGCGGAAGCCTCCGACGTGTGAGGATAAGCCACGCTCAGGTGCGTGCAAGTCTACCAAGTCAAGAGATAAGGTAGATTGATCCTGCTGCCTGCTCTTGTTTGGCCCCCAACGGTCCCATTGTGTTGAGCAAAGTGCAAACAGGTTGGGGCAATGCATGTAGAACTTAGTCTCGGATTCTTGCTGATTAGCGAGCCATTTCATTCGGAAGCGTTCCAAATGGTCCTACTATATTGATTAGGATGATGGGTTACACGTTGGCGAGCTATGTTGAATTGCCACAGGTTTCAATATGAATCACCGTTTTGCTTTTGCGGGGGAGTGTAAACTAGACTGTGTTGAATTGCCACGGGTTTCAACCCGTGGTCCAAATTAAGGGAGAGTCCTACCCCTCATCTCAGAATAGTAAAATTATTTTTAGAGATAATTATATTTTTTTTCAAAACATGCTTACTTATTTCTAGGCTCGATTGTAAAGGGGAAATTTTAGATAAAAAATTAATAAAAAATGGGATTTATGAAAAGAAATGTACTCAAGGTCGTCGGTCTGGTGTTGATTTTAATAACGGACGTCGCGTTTGGTCAATTAGCCAAATGTAAAGGAAAGTATTTTGGAAACATCACCGCAAGTAATGTTCAAAGTGTCTATACTTCTCTATGGAATCAAATGACCATGGAAAATGAGTCCAAATGGCAATCTATCGAAGGAACTAAAGGAAGTTTTAATTTTACAGGCTCTGATAGAGGCTTCAACTGGGCCAAGAACAACGGTGGACTGTTTAAGTATCACTGTTTGATGTGGGGTGCCCAAACTCCAGGTTGGGTAAGCGCCTCTACAACAACTTCTGCTCAAATTCAGGCAGAAATTCCGGTTTACTTCAAAGCGGTCGCAGATCACTATAACGCTATGGGTGGACTTAAACTCATAGATGTACTGAATGAGCCTATCAACACAGCAGTAGCTACGAAATTGAAAGATGCACTAACGGCGGGTTACAAAGCCGAAGCAGCTAATGCGGGAGATATCAACAACCAATATGGTTGGGCAATCTGGTGTTTCCAATTGGCTAGAAAGTATTTTCCAAACGCCACCTTGCTGATCAACGAATACAATGTAGAAATGAACTGGAACAACTGCCGTGCTGGGTATATTTCTATGTCAAACGCGATAAAAAATGCCCCCAACTTGACAGACGGCAAGAAAAACTTGATTGATGGGGTTGGTCTTCAATGCCATGGTATTGGAAGTTTGACTGCCGCTAATTTTAAAGCTTGTATAGATGAGATTTGGACTAAAACAGGACTTCCTTGTCACATCACCGAGTTTGACCAAGATGGTACTGAGTCTAAACAGAAGGATGTTTACTCTACACTCATCCCCGTAGCTTGGGAACATGCACATGTAGCAGGTATCACATTGTGGGGTTACATTGAAGGACAGACTTGGATTACGGGTTCTGGTATCCTCAACTCCAACGGCACAGATCGTGCGGCAATGACTTGGTTGCGTTCATATTTAGCAGGAAGGCCTAGTCTATCTTGCTGTCCAGCACCGGCGCCATTTGCAGCTTGTAATGGTAGTAACCCTCCAACAGTAACTTTTACAGCTCCTGCTGATAATGCTGCATTTACAGTGGGTGACGCTATTACTTTGACAGCTACAGCTTCAGATCCTGATGGTACTATTGCAAGTGTGAAGTTTTATGATGGGGTCACTCTATTGACGACAGATAATAGCTCGCCATACAGCTACAGTTGGACAAATGCTACCGCTGGCACACATACGATTAAGGCAGTTGCAACAGACAACTCTGGTATTACCTCAGAAGTTACGATTACCGTAAAGGTAAATGTACCACAAGGTCCTTACAATGGTGTGATTCATCCGATCCCTGGTGTGATTCAATTGGAAGAATATGATTTGGGAGGCAATGGCATAGCTTATAATGACGGAACGGCTGGAAGTGCGGTTACTCCAGTGGTTAATTACCGTACTGATGAAGATGTTGACATTGAGACTTGTACAGATGCAGGTGGTGGCTATAATATTGGATATGCTACCAATGGCGAATGGCTGGAATACACAGTAAACGTTCAGGTAGCAGGAAACTATGATCTTGACCTGAGGGCTGCAGCAAGTGGTGATAGTCGTACTGTTTCTTTGTCTATGGATGGAACTACTATTGCTAACAATATAGCTATTCCTAATACTGGCGGATGGCAAACATGGACTACTGTTTCGGTTAAAAATGTTGCACTTAAAGCTGGCAAGCAAGTTTTAAGATTAACAATTGGAGCAACTGATTATGTCAATCTTAATTTTGTAGAATTTAAAAGTGTAGTTACTGGTTTAGATGACGAAGCGTTCACAGAGTATTCCTTGTATCCTAATCCATTTCATGCAGAAGGATTACACATTCAAAAACAAGGTGGTTTTAATTATACCATCTCTGATATAAGCGGTGCTGTTCTAGAAAAGGGAAAAGCTGAAGATGCTGCCATAGTAGGTAGAAACCTCAAACAAGGTGTTTATTTACTATCTATTGAGCAGAACCAGATTTCTAAAACATCCAAAATTATAAAGCAGTAGTACTTTGACTATTGCAGTAATTATGTGTCTTGGGCATTGAGCCCAAGACACTAATTATCCCTAAATGCCAGTTTATCATGTATTAAACCATCATAAAGCCTCCTGATTAAATTTTTACCAAACTTCGATTTTGTTTACCAAGCATCAGCTAGCATACAAAGAAATAGGGGTTTATGAGATCAAATACGACTTAGATATTCATTAGAAATTTTGGGCAATTGACATAGAACAGGCGGAGGGCAGATCCTTCTAAGTGTTTAGTGTGATTGAATTGCCAAATTTTTCAAATTTAAGTTCAATGCAAAGAATAAATGAATTAGAGAATTATCAGGATAGATAAGAAAAGTGATACAATAAATTATAAAAACGATGAAAAACATTTTACAACTATTTTCAATAATCAGTATTTTTTCATACCTGCAAGTTCATGGGCAAGCGGTTGTTAACCTCGGAAAGAACAACCAAGTCATCGATGGTTTTGGTGCGTCCAGTGCCTGGTGCGGGGCCATTGGCGACAATGTGATGAATGCGCTCTATGGCGATTTGGGATATTCAATTTTGAGGTTGCGCATAGAGGAAGGTATCAAAGACAACTGGAAAACAGGTAATTTCTCTAGCTGGGCTCCTGAGCTTTCTAATGCCAAAAAAGCAAGTGCAAAAGGAGCTGTCGTGTTTGCCTCCCCTTGGAACCCGCCACCATCTATGCAGGAAAACTTTACGAAATCTGGCGATGCCTCTGCCCAAAGACTCAGATACGACAAGTACGCAGAATATGTAGATTATCTGAACGCTTATGTGAAATATATGAAAGATAATGGGGTGAATCTACATGCCATTTCTGTTCAAAACGAACCCGACTATGCCACAGACTGGAACTGGTGGACGCCCACTGAGATGCTCAACTTTATGAAAAATAATGCGGGCAATATCAATTGTAAGGTCATTGTCCCGGAGTCATTTCAATACCTGAAAAATATGTCGGACCCCATACTGAATGACGCAACCGCTTTTGCCAATATGGACATTCTTGGGTTTCACCTGTACGGTACCCCTGTTAATCAACTAGCATATTCCCTTTTTCAGCAAAAAAAAGGAACAGACAAAAAGGCTTGGATGACAGAGCATTATTTTGATACCGACGGGATCGCGGATATCATGGCCATGTCTAAAGAACTACACGATTGTATGGTCACTGGAAATATGAACGCTTATGTATATTGGTGGATCACTTGGCCCAACGGTTTGGCCAATTCCAATGGTACCATATTTAAGAGAGCTTATGTACTTGGTCAATTCGCTAAATTTATCCGTCCTGGCTATTATAGAGTAGAAGCAACTGCCACCCCTGCTACAAACGTGTATGTTTCTGCCTACACAGGAAGCGGTAAAGCGGTAATTGTGGCAGTAAATACTGGTACATCGGCCGTAAATCAAAGCTTTTCTATTCAGAATGGAACCTTGAAAAGTGTTAGCCCCTACACCACAGACAACACAAGAAACATGCAAGCAGGAACCAATATCGCGGTATCAAACAATTCGTTTTCTGTACAACTTCCGGCGCAAAGTATTACCACATTTGTGGGAGACTTGGGCAATGTGCCACAGGTAGTCTTTACATCACCTACTACCGCGGGAGCTTATACGATTGGTACCCCCATCAATTTGGCTGCTACAGCAACGATAGCCAGCGGAAGCATTGCCAGTGTGAAATTTTACGATGGAGCCACTTTGTTGAATACAGACAACAGTTCGCCTTATTCATATTCATGGACAGCCGCTACCGCAGGTAAGCACCTGCTTAAAGTGGTTGCAACGGATAATTTGGGCAATACCGCATCTGACACACTGACTATCAAGGTAAACGTTCCCCAAGGGCCATATAATGGCATTGTACATCCAATACCGGGAATTATTCAGGCGGAGGAATATGATTTGGGAGGTAATGGAATAGCTTACAACGACGCCACCACAGGAAACACTGGTGGTGCGACATTCAGGACTGACGAGGATGTAGATCTTGAAACTTGTACCGATGCTGGGGGAGGATATAATTTAGGATATGCTACTGCAGGTGAGTGGTTAGAATATACAGTAAATGTAACAACAACAGGAACCTACGACTTGAATTTCAGGGTAGCCTGCAACGGCGATGGTCGTACAGTTTCGGTAAGTATGGACGGAACCACCATAGCCAACAATGTGGCCATCCCCAACACAGCAGCTTGGCAGACTTGGCAAACTGTTATGGTGAAAAACGTACCCCTTACTGCTGGCCAAAAGGTAATGAGATTGACCATTGGAGCTGTAGACTATGTGAATATTAATTATCTTACTTTCAATTCGGTAATTACTGACATAAGCGATGATTTGAGCACGCTTAATATAAATATCTATCCCAATCCATTCGAGGACCAATTGTTTGTAGAAACGGAAGGAGAGTTCCACTATCAATTTATGAATACCTTGGGTGTGGTTTTGGAAGAAGGTACTGTCGCTGATAAAGTCGTTTTAGACAATAAGCTTTCTAAAGGTGTCTATCTATTAAAAGTAAAGAAAGGAGATCTGTCTAGGTTGGTTAAATTGGTAAAGGAATAAAAAGTGCTTCATAACATTTTTTAGGGAAATTAACCCATAAATCACCGTGCAATTAAAAGGGGCTGCCTGTAATGGGCGAGCCCCTTTTTCGTTTTAGAGGCAAGCAACAAGCTGTTTTAGATATGCGGCACATCCATATACCATTGGCTATCAATGTTGTCAAGATAAGGATTTCAATAAAGTTTCTTTATGGGTATGCGATCTTCTTCGTTCTTTTGCCTTGATGAAAAAGAACCAATCCCAATAGGCAGGTCCTATTGTGCATTGAAAATCGTCCTTGTCAAACTACCATAGCCCTTGCGTGCGCGGCTGTCCACTCGGGGTGCGAACTGCAAAATCGGTGGCTTTGGCAGCGGTGGGATTGCGCGGAGACCGATTTTGAAGTTGGCCCGTGTGGTGCCCTTTTTTTGGGCAAGCAAAAAAAGAAAGTGAAGAGAACATCGCATATCAACAGTTTAATTTGAAGAGTTATTTCCTTCTTAATTCATTAACAACATTACCTTGGCCACAGCCAAGGGATGATAATGCATTGACGAAGGCAAAGACCCCTAATGTCTAATCTCTAACCTCTATTCGCGGAATAATAAAATTTTTTATCCAAGATTTTATATTTTTTTCAAATCATGCTTACCAAAACAAATACTCGATTGTAAATGGGAAATTTTAAAAGACAAGTTGCTCATGAGGGAATATTTACTCCATAAAAGTTTGAAATATAGTTTTAGTTCTTCTATTGGATGCTTTTTGTGCATATTAATTATTTGTAGCAATGTTAAATTGAACGCCCAAGTTGGCGTAAAATACTATATAAACCCAGTATTGCCAGGGGATCATCCCGACCAAACATTGATGAAGGTTGGGGATGATTTTTACTCTACTGGATCATCGTTTCACTATGCCCCATTTTTACCCATCCATCATTCTAAAGACTTGGTTCACTGGAAAGTGATCTCTCGTGTCGTACCTGCAAACTGGTCAGGTTTGCAAAGTGATCTTCCTTCTGATGGAACTTGGCAAGGAGCCTTGGCTCAATTTGGGGGCTATTTCTGGTGTTACTTCAGTAACCATACAGGAGGTGGGCAGTATTTCTGTAAGGCAACTTCTATGTCAGGTCCTTGGTCTGCACCCACTAAAATTCAAGGTTCGGGAGTTACAGGCTATGACAACTCCATCTTTGTGGATGACGATGGTACCCCATACTTAGTAATGAAAAACGGAGCCAATGTCAACCGTATTCTTAAGTTGGACAAAACTACTGGGCATTCAACAGGTACGGTAATCAATATGGATTGGTTGAATCCCTCCAGTAGTAATCCTTATGGAATGGCCGAAGGTCCAGTAATGTGTAAAAGAAACGGTAGGTATTATTATTTCTTTGCAGGTGATGTATATGGTCGCCAGTGGGTCATAAGTTCTGCTACCCTTACTGGAACACAATCTGGTTGGACCACTCCAGTTGCGTTTTTCAAAAATGCGTCGGGGGCGGCTTCCACCTTTAAAGGTCCGAATCACATAAGCCAGCCCATAAAATTGGACGATGGAACCTGGTGGTGCTTGTCTCATGCCTATGAAAACAATGGCACCGACTACTCCGCACAAGGAGGGCGTCAAGGTTTGTTACATCAGGTTTTATGGGACGCTAATAACGTACCTTACGCCAATAACCCAGTTGGCGATCCCATTACAGCTCCCAATCTCCCAGATGGAGGATTAGAATGGTTTGTGCCACGATCAGATAATTTTGCAGCTACCACCATCAGCCCAGATTGGCATTTCTTCAGAAAAGACGATGGCTCACAGTGGTCACTAACCGACCGTCCGGGATGGATGCGGATCAAGCCTGGCTCCGGAACAAAAGATGTCTGCAAGAAAGATATGCACAGGTTCTATAACATTACTACCATGGTAGATTTTGATGCAACAGCCGCTAGTCACGAGGCGGGTATCAGGATTTTAAGTGGAAATAACGACCTCACTGTCAAGCTGTGCAGTGGATTCAATGGCAGCAAAAAAATCAAGTTCTATTTTGGTTCCACCAGTTACGAAGTCAATAATACTGTAGGTAATAAAGTATGGCTTAAAATGGAAAGGAAAGGCCAAAACATTAGCGGCTATTTCGGCGCCGATGGTTTGTCATGGACAAAAATTGGTAATGATATCAATGTGTCTTCTCTTGATAAAACACAGCCAAATTATAACCAATGGGTGTGTAACAGCATTGCGCTATATGCCTCGAGTAAAACGGCCGATTTTGATTTGTTTATGTTCAAAGACGGTTTTGCGCCCCAAAGGGCTGAGAGTTATACTAATATGTATGGCGTGTCGAAAGTATCTAGGACCCCTGGTAATGTAGTGACCAATATCAGTAATGGCGATTGGATAATGTTGTCAGGGCTCGATTTAGGTACGCAGGACAGAGTGACAACGGGCGTTACAGTAAATGCCGCAGGTACCGCTGGGGGTAGTATTGAAATATGGCAAGGCAACATTGGAGGAGGTGGTAAACTCTTGGGAACCATTACCGTAGCGAGTACAGGAGGTACTGATACATGGAAGGATTTTTCAACCACAATCAGCGCATCGGGTCAGCATGATATTTATCTGAATTTCAAAGGGGGGGCTGGTAATTTGTTTGATGTGAATACAATCAAGTTTACGAGTGGGGTAGTTACGTCAATAGATAAGGAAGAAGTGTCAAATAACGAAAATTCAAATTTTTCGATTTATCCAAATCCATTCAAGGAAAGCCTGCATGTGGAAGCCACAAGCACCTTCCAGTACCAGCTATTCAATAGTTCAGGGGTTTTAGTCGAAGAAGGCGCGGCCATTCATACAAAGGTATTTGCAGAGAATTATCCTAAAGGAATTTACATGGTTAAGGTCATACAGAATGGTACGGCTGAGGTCATAAAGGTGCTTAAGGAATAAATCCATTTTTTTTAGGTTGGGCATCAGGGCCCATTTTGGACTTTTGATGCCTTTTTTGATGGCTATAAAATTTGAAAATAAACCGTAAAATAGAAAGAATATTGAAAGCATTAAAGATTATTAATTTGTCCACCTAAACTAAAACCTATTATCTTTTATTCACCCATTTATATGATAGATCACGCACGTTTTGTCTTATTAAAGGTGAGTAAGCACTAAAAGCAAAAGGTCTCGAAAGGGGCCTTTTGTTTTTTATTCGAATAAAATTGATGTCAAAATAAAGGGGCTATGTCGTATCATAACCTGTATGATTATACCCTATAGTGCTTTTTAAGATTAAAAGGAAGTTTTTGTTTACAATTCATATGGAGAAATGTAGACTCATAATTGTATGTATCTTTTACATAGAATAATAAAAAAAAATAGACAATTAAAGTTTAATTTATGATCAAAAAAACACTACTATTCATTTCATGCTTGTGCATGAATGTTTTCGGACAACAGTATTCTCAGAAATTTGCTGATGTCAACTATGTCGGTGATGGGCAAGTATATCACAATCTTGATATTTACTTGCCAAAGACTACAAAATCCAGTTATCCTGTTGTGGTTCATATTTATGGAAGTGCATATATGAACAACAATGGTAAAGGTTCTGCAGATTTAAGTACGGTGGTCGCTTCTCTTTTAGATGGAGGTTTTGCAGTGGTAACTCCAAACCACAGGTCAAATACAGATGCTATTTTTCCTGCACAAATGCATGATATTAAAGCAGTGATTCGTTTTTTAAGGGGCAATAGCACTACTTATAAGTTAGATACTTCATTTGTAGGCATTTCTGGTTTTTCTTCTGGTGGACAATTAGCTTCACTAGCGGGTACCACCAGAAATGTGAAAACATTTACAAGGGGGAGTGTCACCATGGACTTGGAAGGAAGTCTGGGTAATTTTAAGACCAAAAGAAGTTATGTACATGCCGTATGTGATTGGTCTGGACCGACGGATTTTTTAATAATGGATTCTTGCGGATCCTCATTTAATAACAATGCTGCAGATTCGCCATGTTCAAAATTGATAGGAGGGCCCATTCAGCAAAATAAGGACAAAAGTCAAATGGTAAACCCAATAACCTATATTGACCCAACAGATCCTGCATATATGTTGATCCACGGTACAAGTGATGCAGTAGTTCCATATTGTCAAAGCCAGATTTTCGATAAAGCACTGAAAGCAAAAAACGTAAGTTCTACATTTTTGACAGTGCAAAATGGAAGTCACGCAGTGTCTAGTACTTATTTGAGTAATATGGTGCAGTTTTTCAAAGGTCAACTTGCCGTAACTTCTGTAGAGTCTGGAAGTTTGGAGGACCAAGACTTGGAGGTATATGCATACAGGTCAGGAAATGGACTGAATATCCATGTGAATAATTTAGAAAAAGTAAAAGCCATTAAGCTTTTGGATTTGACAGGAAAAGAAATCTGGTCGCAAAATCAAATAGCTGAAGAAAACAGCATTTCAAACATAGACACAGGAATGTATATAATGGTAGTCAACTACAGCAACAAAGGTCAGGCTACTCAAAAGATATTGATTCAAAAGTAAATCAATCTCCATAAGTGCCCTCGTTTGGACAATGATGCAACGAATGAGGATTGTGTTTGAATGTAGCAAAACAAAAAGCCCCGAAAGAAATTTCTTTCGGGGCTTTTTGTTTTGCTGTAGAGAGGAAGAGATTCGAACTCTCGATACGGTTACCCGCATACACACTTTCCAGGCGTGCTCCTTCAACCACTCGGACACCTCTCTGGTTGAAACTAAAATCAAAAAAAGGCTCCACAAAAGTGAAGCCTTTTCGTAGCGGGGAGCAGGGTCGAACTGCCGACCTCAGGGTTATGAATCCTGTGCTCTAACCAACTGAGCTACCCCGCCGTAAATCGGACTGCAAAAATCAGAAAAATAATCCAATGTGCAAAATTATTTGTCAAAAATAATCGTCACGATGAGGTGTTTGCTGTGGGTAAGGATTAAAGCTTTACGTTTTTTGCTTGTCGTACAGTTAAGCTGTCTATGGTTTTTTCATAGATCTCATTAAATTCCTTTGGCTTGCGAATGTAATATGCATAGCTGCTATCGTAGTCTTTTTTAGAAACGTGATATTTCTTAAAGATCTCCTCTTCTAGGTTGTAAAATACAAAATAAGTAGAATCTTGGCTTCTGTATCCTATGTTCTGAACTTTGGCCTCAGCCAAGTGGATTTCTGTAAGAATATCAACCAATGTTTTGGGATCGATGAGGTTTTCAGGTTTTGCCTGTTTCTGGCAAGCCACCATTCCTAAAAGTACTATGATTATTATGCCTTTCATCAATGAATTTGTTAATACATAACTATATTTGCAAAACTACAATATTTTGGTATTATTAAATGAAAGAACTCCTCAAAAAACTCGTGAAGTTTGAGATTCGTATTCGTAAGAATGTGAATTCTCAGATGAAAGGGAGTTTTCGTTCGGTCTTTAAGGGTACTGGTATTGAGTTTGACGATATTAGGTCTTATCAGTATGGCGACGATATCCGAACGATCAACTGGACCGCTACTGCCAAAGGCCATGATACTTATGTAAATACATATAAAGAAGAGCATGATCAGCAGGTGATGATCCTCCTAGATGTGAGTGCTTCCCAATACATCGGAAAAGATGTTCGTAAGATAGATGTTTCGAAAGAAATAGCCGCCGTGCTGGCTTTGGCAGCTGCTCGTGAAAACAGCCAAGTAGGTTTACTTTGTTTCTCTGACCAGAAAGAAAAATACATCAAACCCCACAAGGGGCAGACCTCAGTATATAACTTGGTGTCTAGTATCTTTAGGCTGAAACCCAAATCTCTTAAGACAGACCTCAATGAAGCACTTAAGGAGCTCAATAACGTACTTAAAAAGAAGAGTTTGGTTATTGTGATTTCAGATTTTATAGATAGTAGTTTTGAAGGGAACTTAAGTACCTTGGCCTTGAAACACGACCTTATCGTGATCCATGTGTCTGAACGCCGAGAGACCATCATTCCACGACTCGGGATCATTCCTATTTTTGACAATGAAACACAACAAACACTTTGGGTAAATTCCAGTTCTCGAAAATTCAGGGAATCGGTGGTGGGTATCTTCAAATCTAACAGAGACATATTGATGAATGTTTGTAAAAAAACCAATTCAAGTTATGTTCATGTCTTTTGCCATGAAGATTACGTCATCAAACTTATTGAACTCTTTAAGAAAAGGAAAAAATAGCTTGAATAGGATCGTTTACATATGTCTGTTTGTCGTATTCCCTGTTTTTTCACAAAAAATAGAGGTAAAGGGACGGTTTCTTGCTGACACTATGCAATTGGGGCAACGTGTATCTTATGTGTTGGAAGTGCGGTTTCCTTACGATGTTCAAGTGCTCATGCCCGATTCCACCTCAGACTATGGCGGATTTAAATTGTTGGGCATCAAGACATTCAATTCTCGCTTAGAAAACAATATACAGATGGACAGTGTGCTCTACGAGTTGATCTCCTTCGGCTTAGACAGCATACAGTATTTGCGATTGCCGATTTACAAATATGAGGCTGGTGATTCTACCATATACCACTCCAATAAAGATTCCATACTATTAATCAAGCCAAAGATAGGAACAGGTTTGCAAGAAGATCTTAGGCATGCAACACTTAACTACAAATTTAACTATCAGGTATGGCTTGCGTCTATTCTGGCTGCCTTGGTAGCAATCTATACACTTGCTAGGGTATATACACAAAGAGTGAAGCGCATGTATCTAAAAATTGCCCAGAAGCGAAGATTTAAAATATACATCAAAAACCACAATGAAATGTTGAAAACCTTTCAACAGGCACACGATGTAGGTACTTTGGAGAAGATTGTTGGTAATTGGAAGGATATTATGTCAGATATCAGTCAAAAGCCGGTGAGTACCTATACTGCCAAAGAAATCAATCATATATACAAGGATCAGAAGTTGTATGAGGCTTTGCAAAATATAGATAGGGCAATATACTCTGGAGCTTTTAGTGACCAATTGTATGTAGATATAGAAATCATATATAATAAGTCCAAATTGGAGTTTTTTAAACAGTCGAAGAACAAAAGCAATGAATAAGTTCGATTTCAAATGGTTCGACTTAAAGTATTTTTCAATAGAGGAGCTATTGCAGTACGAGTGGGTTCATAAGCCATTCTTATATTTGATGCCGCTCGTTCCGTTTTTATTTCTATTGAGTTGGCTGTTGTTTTTGAGGTTCCGACCGAAGCTGGATATCATTGTGCCACAAAGCAAAAGTTTAAGGGACTTTTCAATCTATCTCAGGTTTATACCAACTATTTTCTTCTTGCTTTTTATAGAGTTGGTGCTTGTGGCTTTGGCGAGGCCACAAAAGGTGAATGAGATTATTTCCAAGTCTTCAGAGGGGATAGATATTGTGGTGGTAATGGATATCTCAGAATCAATGGCTGCACTTGATTTTGTGCCTAATAGATTAGAAGCCGCCAAAAAGGTCGCAATAGAATTTGTGGATGGAAGGCAGAACGATAGGATAGGGATGGTGGTCTTTTCCGGAGAGGCATTTACTTTGTGTCCCCTTACCAGCGACTATAATATGCTAAAGGAACTCATAGCGGATGTTAAGTTTGAAATGATTGATGTAGATGGTACGGCAATCGGTACAGCAATAGCAGCAGGGACAAATAGGATGCGCGAACTAAAATCAAAATCCAAAGTAATGATCTTACTCAGCGATGGAGAAAGCAATGCAGGACAATTGGATCCCATCACGGCGGCTCAGCTCGCAAATGGCTTTGGCATAAAGATCTATACCATTGCGGTGGGCAAAGATGGGGAGGTTGACTATAAAGACGAAAATGGAGATATTTATTCGGTAAACAACCAACTTAATGAAGAAACGCTAAAACGTATTGCCGAAATAGGGCAGGGGAAGTTTGAAAGAGCTACCAATAATGAAGCTTTGTCGAAAATTTTTAGACAAATAGACAAATTGGAGAAGTCAAAAACTAAGGTTTCTAAGTTTAAGGATACGATAGACTACTACGATATTTATCTAATGTGGTCACTAGTTTTCTTTTTGACTTGGTTGGCGCTTAAAAGCTCTTTTATGAGCAATGTTTTAGTGGACTAGTCCATTCTATTGGTTTTCAAACGTCCTTCCTTTACAACCCAATAAAGGCCTTTTGCATTGAGGATAGGTTTGGATGAAATGAGGTTAATCATGATTACTTCCAGTTCTGCAAGTATTCCAAAAACAATCATGATGTAAAAGAATATTGGAATCAAGCCAAAGGCAAATAATGCAACTAAAAAGCTTCCTTGTAGATAGCCCGTGATTTTGCTCGAATACAAATGGAGTCCTGTGACAGCCCTCTTGAATTTTATTTTTGCAATGACCAAGGCCAGTATATAAAGTGACAGAAAGATCAATAACCATGTAGAATATGTTGATTGGAAGAGGTAGGGGGGAATTTCCAAATTCCAGCAAAGGCGATGATATAGCTACCGATATCTGCATAAGAGTCAAGGAGGCTGCCGATCTCTGATTCGAGCTTGTACTTTCGGGCAATGTACCCATCTAAAGTGTCGGAGATCTGATTAATGACAAACAGTATTATAAAAGTGTTTTCATAACCTAGATAAATAAGTAAAAGGATAAAGGGGGCAGATATAAGACGATAGAGCGATAATATATTAGGGATGTGTAATGTAATATTAAAGATTTTCATTTCTAGGCCTTTAACGATCAAATATAAGCTACAAACCAATGCTTAGAGTATACAATTTTTTTGGGATTGAACTGGAACTCCACGAAAATGTATGGGCATAAAAAAATCCCGCAAGTGCAGGATTTTAAATCTTTATGCGAAAATTATTGAATTAATAATTTTCAGTAGCAAATAAGGTTTGTCTGTAAGCAGCCTTTATTACTTGCTCTCTTCTACGAACAGACCTCTTTACGTATTCAGTTCTGCTTCTCAATTCTCTCAAAACACCAGTTTTTTCAAACTTCTTTTTGTATCTTTTAAGAGCTTTGTCAATTGACTCGTTTTCTTTTACGTTTACTATTAGCATATTATTTACACCTCATTTCTTGTAGGATTGCAAAAATATAAAATATTTTTAATTATACAAAACCTTTGCAAGTAAAACTTGAGTTTAACAGGTTTTCCTTATTGTAAAGTAGACCTTCCACTTTTCCGCCCGCAGCAAGGACAATGGCATGGCCTGCGGCGGTATCCCACTCCATGGTAGGCCCTCCTCTGTGGTACAGATCAGCTTTTCCTTCCGCAATCATACAAAATTTAAGACTACTACCCCTCGATGTAAAATCTTTGATGTCGTATTGGCTTAAAACAGCCTTGTCTTCCTCCGTAGCGTGAGACTTCGAGCCTACAGCCGTAAGGCTTTCCTTTTTATTATTTACCTGAATGCGCGATTGTATACCATCGGCAATTTTGTAGGCACCCAAGAACAAAGTTCCATGGTAGGTGGTGTCGTGTACGGGAACATATATCACCCCAATGATCGGATTGTTTTTATGGATTAGCGCAATGTTCACCGTAAAATCACCGTTTTTATTTATGAATTCCTTGGTGCCATCAAGCGGATCGACAAGCCAAAAATATTCAAAATCTTTACGGGTTTCATAATTAACGTTTTCACCTTCTTCCGAGACAATAGGAATTTCAGGGTAATGTTTAAGAAGCTCTTCCGTTATGATCTTGTCTGATAGTTGATCTGCGATGGTTAAGGGGCTATCATCTTTTTTTGTTTCAATTCCGAAATCTCCAGAATTGTACACCGTTAATATCTGTTTCCCTGCCTTTTGCGCAATGGAGACGAGTATTTTAATATCTATGTTCATAAAACTAAAAAATCCCGCAATTGCGGGATTTTAATTATGGGTTCAAAGTGAAATTAACCGATTTGTACTCTTTTGAATGCACTTACCGTAAGACCTTTGTTCACAGAGTCTAACAATTGTGCAATCGTCTTTGAGTTATCTTTTACAAATTCTTGGTTTAGCAAGGTGAAATCCTTGTAGAATTTGTTCAATTTGCCTAAAGCGATTTTTTCAAGCATAGCTTCTGGTTTCCCTTCTGCACGAGCTTGCTCTTTGCCAATTTCTATTTCTCTTTGAACCAAGGTAGGATCTACATCATCTTTGTCTACACCTACAGGTCTCATAGCTGCAATTTGCATTGCCACATCCTTACCTACTTCTTGAACGTTGGCCGAACCTACGTTTTTCAAAGCGACAAGTACGCCCAATTTACCGTTGGAGTGAATATAGTCGATTACTGCATCAGATGAAATGTTCTCATATGCGGCAATAACAAGTTTCTCTCCGATTTTACCAGTTAGGTCAATAATATTTTCACCTACCGTATGGCCGTCAGCTAGCGTTAAAGCTGTTAATTCTTCAATATTTGAAGGGTTTTTTGCGATAGCTACTTCCATAATCGCTTTTGCAAGATTTCTGAAATTATCTACTTTAGACACAGGCTCAGTCTCACATGCAAAAGCAATCAATTTGCCATTTTTACCATCAGCAGTAATCTGAGTAAGAACAACACCTTCTGCAGTAACGTTTTCAGCTCTAGCAGCTGAAACCTTTTGCCCTTTTTTTCTTAAAATGTCTACAGCTTTTTCAAAATCACCCTCAGCTTCTGTAAGAGCTTTTTTGCAGTCCATCATACCAGCACCTGTCATGGTGCGAAGTTTGTTTACGTCTTGTGCTGAAATTTGAATTGTTGACATGAAATTATATTTATGAATGTTATTAAAAAAGAAAATTGAACACTTATGAGATGTTCAATTTTCGGATGTTATTATTTAAGTGGAGATAAGAATTTTATTATTCTTCTTCTTCAGCAACTTTAGCCTTTTTCTTTGGCTTACCGTTTTCGTCCTCAGATTCAGCTTCTTCTTTATCTTCATCCTTAGTTCTCTTTCTTTCTTCAAGAGCGTCTTCTATTGTCGAACCAATCGCTTTTGTGAGAATAGAGATTGACTTGTACGCATCATCGTTACCAGGAATTGGGAAGTCGATGTTGTTTGGGTTAGTGTTAGTATCCACTATCGCAAACACCGGTATGTTAAGTCTTCTTGCTTCAGCAACAGCAATGTGCTCTTTTTTTGCATCAATGATAAACAATGCCGCAGGAAGTCTTGTAAGTTCAGTAATTCCGCCAAGAAGCTTTTCCAATTTTTCTCTTTCACGAGAAATCATGAGTCTTTCTTTCTTTGCAAGTGAGTTGAAGGACTCATCCTTCATTAATTTGTCGATAGAAGACATTTTCTTTAATGATTTCTTAACAGTCATGAAGTTGGTAAGCATACCACCCAACCATCTTTCTGTTACGAAAGGCATTTTTAGTCTTCTGGCTTCGTCAGAAACAATTTCTCTTGCTTGCTTTTTAGTAGCAACGAATAATACCTTTCTGCCAGATTTAACTATATTTTTCATGGCAGCTTGCGCGTCTTCTAAACAAGCTTTTGTTTTGTTGAGATCTATGATGTGGATATCATTTTTCTCCATAAAAATATATGGAGCCATTTGAGGATTCCACTTTCTTGTAAGGTGACCGAAGTGTACACCTGCATCAAGTAAGTCTTGATATTCTACTTTTTTGGACATTATATAAAAATAAATTAACGCTTACTGAATTGGAATCTTCTACGTGCTTTTCTCCTACCGTATTTCTTCCTTTCGACCATTCTTGGGTCACGAGTTACAAAACCTTCTTTCTTTAAAGCAGGTCTGAAATCAGAGCTAACCTCGCAAAGTGCTCTAGAGATCGCAAGTCTTACAGCCTCAGCTTGACCAGCTACTCCTCCACCTTTCACATTGATATTTAAATCAAATTTATTTAATGAGTCAACCAGTGCAAATGGCTGGTTGATAATAGTTTGTAGTACTTCAGTAGTAAAGTATTCTTTGAATTCTTTCTCGTTAATTACAATAGCACCTTTCCCAGGCTTCATGTATAAACGTGCTACAGATGTTTTTCTTCTTCCTATTGTGTTGACAATCTCCATCAGGAATATTATTAAAATTTAACTTCTTTTGGTTGTTGAGCAGTATGAGGATGCTCACTTCCTGCATAAATGTGTAAATTGTTGAACAACTGTCTGCCTAATCTGTTTTTAGGTAGCATGTGTTTTACCGCATTTTCCAAAATGAAATTTGGTTTTTTGTTCAACATTTCTTTAGGTGTTGCGAACCTTTGACCGCCAGTAAAACCAGTGTGTCTGGTGTATACTTTGTCTGCTAGCTTTTTACCAGTGAAACGAACTTTAGCCGCATTTATAACGATCACGTTGTCACCACAATCTGCGTTTGGAGTAAAGCTAGCTTTGTGCTTTCCTCTTATGACTTTAGCAATTTCACTTGCTAAACGACCCACAATTTGGTTTTCAGCATCTACTACAACCCAGCCTTTTTCAGCAGACTGTTTGTTTACGAACGTTGTTTTGTAACTGAGAGAATCCAATGTATTTTTACTTTATTTATTTTTGACAATACAAACTACCCCTTAAAAAGGGACACAAAATTAGATATTAATTTTTTATTTCCAAAATTTAATTCAAAATAAATGGATTACTTTCTGGAAATTACCTTTTTAGTCGCTTCAATGATGTTTTCGGAAGTTAAACCGTATTTTTTCATCAATTGATCGGGGGTTCCACTTTCTCCGAAGGTATCGTTGGTTGCAACAAACTCTATGGGGCAGGGAAAATTTCTTGCTAATGCACCAGCTACGCTTTCTCCTAAGCCTCCGATGTAGTTGTGTTCTTCCGCCGTAACAACACATTTCGTTTTTTTAGCTGACTTTACAATTGCTTCAACATCTAGCGGTTTTATTGTATGGATATTGATGATCTCAGCATTGATTCCTTGTTCAAAAAGCTTTTCACCCGCAAGGATTGCTTCCCATACTAAATGTCCTGTAGCAAATATAGTAACATCACTGCCTTCATTAAGTAGCACAGCTTTACCGATCTCAAATTTCTGGTCACTTGGAGTGAAGTTTGGAACTGCAGGTCTACCGAAGCGAAGATATACAGGGCCATAGTAGTTGGCAGCTGCTATCGTGGCCGCCTTAGTTTGGTTAAAGTCGCATGGGTTAATGACTACCATTCCTGGGAGCATTTTCATGAGACCAAGATCTTCTAATATTTGATGGGTTGCACCATCTTCTCCTAACGTAAGACCAGCATGTGATGCGGCTATTTTTACGTTTTTATGTGAATATGCTACTGATTGACGAATCTGATCATAGACGCGGCCTGTTGAGAAGTTAGCGAAAGTTCCGGTAAAAGGAATTTTACCACCTATGGTCATTCCTGCTGCAAGACCAATCATGTTTGCCTCTGCAATACCTACTTGGAAGAACCTGTCTGGAAACTCTTTTTGGAATGCATCCATTTTTAAAGAGCCTGTAAGGTCTGCGCAAAGTCCGACTACGTTAGGGTTTTGTTTTGCAGCCTCTAATAAGCCTGATCCAAATCCAGATCTTGTATCTATTTTTTCTGTGAAAGTATATTTTTTCATTTGATTTTCTGCGCAATGAGATTTTAAATTTTGAAATCACCCAAAGTCTCGGGGATTTGTGAGAGAGCTTTGGCCAGTTGCTCATCGTTAGGAGCATTTCCGTGCCATTTGTGATGTCCTACCATGAAGTCAACACCAAAAGCCATCTCTGTTTTTAATAAAATCATTACCGGTTTTTGTTTGCCACTTGCGCTGTGGGCGGCTTCAATTGACTTGTGGATGTCAGTAAGGTCGTTACCTTTGTTACAAGTAATTACTTCCCAACCAAAAGCTCTCCATTTTGCAGCAAGATCCAGTAAGTCCATCACTTCGCTAAGAGGACCATCAATTTGTTGACCGTTGTAATCAACCGCTGCTATGAGATTGTCTACTTTATGGTGTGAAGCGTACATGGCTGCCTCCCAGATCTGGCCTTCTTGCAGTTCGCCATCACCCATGAGTACGTATACTTTTTTGTCATCCTTGTTGAGCTTTTTGGCTTGAGCAGCACCTACAGCAACTGAAAGGCCTTGCCCCAAAGAACCGGAAGCCATTCTTATGCCTGGCAAGTGCTCATGTGGAGTTGGATGCCCTTGCAATCTA
Organism: uncultured Cytophagales bacterium; assembly: GCA_945957555.1. Lineage (GTDB taxonomy): Bacteria > Bacteroidota > Bacteroidia > Cytophagales > UBA9547 > CAMFLX01. Next base: position 48,372 of record CAMFLX010000008.1, on the reverse strand, counting down.
GAGTTTAGTTTTCTGTGAGTAGAGAGCTCACTTGTTTCAAAATATCCAGAATGGGCTAGTACGCTGTACCAAACCGCAGTGATGTGTCCATTGGAAAGGAAGAATAAGTCTTCTCCAACCCCATCCATGGAGAAGTTTTTGTTGTGAGTCATGTACTTGAAGTACAATGATGCGATATAATCGGCACAACCCATAGCCCCTCCAGGGTGCCCTCCTTTTGCATTGTGTACCATCCTCAGGATATCCCTCCTTACTTGGTGACAAATGTTTTCTAATTCTTGATTAGATATTGACATTACTATTTTAAAATTTTGTGCAAATTTAGTTTTATTAATTTTAAAAAAAAATCAATATATAATACTAAGGAGTTAATTGTCACATTATTTCGCTGTTTTACCACCATTATATATAAAGAGGGGGAGCGAATCTAAATTCGTACCCCCCTCCGATAATTTTATAATATGGCGTGAATTAACCAGTGATCCTTAATGCGCCTGCAATTGCATTAACAGTGAGTAATAGTTGAGCCAATAGGCTTTTGCTTTCGTCCGAATCTGGATTTTTAGCCTTCGACTCTCTCCATTTTTTCAACAAACTCAATTGGGTAAAGTGGAGATCTTTCAACGCATCCGCTCTTAAATTATTAGAATAGAAGTGATGCGACCTTCTTACTTCAAAAGGTTTATTAAACAATAGGGAAATCATTCGCTTTGTTTTCTCAAGCTCTGATTTTATCATCGTTAAGATAGTAACACGTGTTTCATCGTCTTCCACCAGTTCTGCATATTTTTCAAAGATGCTTTCATCCGTCGCAGCGAGGCTGGTGTCTACGTTCGTAAATACGTACCTAACTAGAGAATCTTCTTGAGCTTGCTTCTGAAGCCATTCAAATTCTTGAGGGCGCTCTATTCTGAACTCTTCTAAAACAGAACCAACACCATACCAACTAGTAATGTTAAAACGTGATTGACTCCAACTGAATACCCATGGTATAGCCCGTAAGTCTGCAAGAGATCTTTTTCCTGTTCTGCGAGATGGCCTAGAACCTATTTTGCTGTTTTCTATAATGTCGATAGGAGTTGCCTCTCCAAAAAACTTGATGAAGTGTTTATGATGTATTAGTTCTTGGTAATGTTTGAAACTACCTGTTGATAGGTATTCAAATGCAGACTCTTCAACCTTGTCTTTAGGTTTCGTGCAATGCTTATTATAGATAGCAGTACCCACAGTGCCTGCTAAGAGCATTTCTAAGTTGTATGCCGCATTCATTTTATTGGCATATTTTTGAGCGATAGTTTCACCTTGCTCGGTAAGCCTCATATCTTGCATGAGTGTACCATGAGGTAACGTTTTAATAAACCAATGAGTAGGTCCTGCGCCTCTACTTATTGACCCACCTTTGCCATGAAAGAATATGATATTGGTTTTTTGCTTGTAACCTAGTTCGGCCAGTTTGGTTTGTGCCTTGAATAGGTTCCATTGGCTTGCAATAATACCGCCGTCTTTATTACTATCGCTGTAGCCAATCATGATCATTTGGCTTTTGATCTTTTTATTGCCGACTTGTCTCTGGTATTCTAAACTTCTTTTGGTAAAAGGATGGCTCAAAAATGCCGACATGATTTCGTAGCTATTTTCAAGGTCTTCTATTGTCTCAAAAAGAGGAACCACTGGTAATTTACATACTAGACTTCCGTCTTCAGTAGTTGTCATTAATCCCGCTTCTCTACAAAGCAAGTAAACAACCAGAAGATCAGACAATGATCTGGTCATACTTACGATTAAAGTGCCAATACCGTCAGTTCCGTATTTGTTTACATGATTGGCAACAACTCTTAGGCATTCAACAGCACCTTCGGCTTCTCCGCTAAGTTTAGTCACGTATTGGGTAAATGGCCTTGGCGATTTAAGTTCTTTATTAATGAAGGAAATACGTTCGTCCTCATCCATTGCCAAAAACTTCTTGCCATCAAGCATCGCATAGTCCATGAGTTGAGCTATGGCATTTTCATGATATTTAGAATTTTGTCTTATATCTAATCTTGCAAGATGGAAGCCAAATGTTTGGAGTGTTCTAATCGTGTTTTTTACATCGCTAAAAGCAACAGCCTTAGCGCCAAAGTCTACAAGAGCATCCCTTAGAATGACTAAGTCATCGATGAGTTCGTGTTGGTTTTTATATGAGATTTCGCTATCCTTGAGATCAACGGCAAATTCTTTTTCGATCTCGATCGGTAATTTACGAGTAAGTAGGTTCACATAAAAACGAAATGCCTCATTCACATTTCTTGTTTTGTCCAATTCCGATTCCGCAGAAAGTTCATGAACTAAGTCATGAAGTTTTTTCTGAAAGGTTTTATTTGGTTGATGAATGTGGCAGTTAAAGCTTAGATTGTTTTCAAGTCTATTCAATTGGGCTTTGGCAAGAGACATAGCCTGCAACCTAAGCGTATCTAGAGTTTCTTTGGTTACTTGTGGGGTTACAAATGGGTGACCATCCCTGTCCCCTCCAACCCAATTTCCAAAGGATATCCTCGGCAGTTTGTCAAACGTTAAGATCGAATTGGGATTGAATCCCACCTCTTGCCAAGCCATGGCAAATCTCCTGTCAATGATTGGTAATACAGTTGGAAATACGTTAGAGAGATAATGTGTTACATTTCTCAACTCATGTTTGACCTGAGGCTTTTCCAAATGAATTTCTCCAGTTCTCCAAAGTCTATCGAGTTCTAGTTTGATATCCTCCCTTATTTCTCTTTGTTCAAGTTCTGAGTATGTTGCATTTTCTTTTTTTCTTAATAAAAGATAAATAGCCCTGTGGTGCTCCAGCACTACATCTCTTTTGGCTTCAGTAGGATGCGCAGTAAGTACCGGCTCTATCATGATGTCAGGAAGCATATCTACGATGTCGCCTTCTGGAATTCCTTTATCCTTTAGCATTTTTAGGTTTTGCCCAAACAGTCCATTTACTGCTGTTACCGAGTGAAGTGTTTCTACTCTTCTACGTGCTTGTAACGCACCGTTTTCTTCAACCATATTCAACAAGTGACTTGTGATTGAATAGAGCTGAACATGCTTCTCTGTGAAATTTTCTGGTTTTATGCAGATTTTGCAATCGTTGATCCATGGAATGTAGTCAACTAAGTTCCCTTCCCCGCACTCTATGAGCACTTCTTTGAGGCAATTCAGTAGAAATTCTAAATCATGATAAGGTGCTCCTAGTTTTTCCTGAGTTTTAGCTAAAACTTGCATAAAAATGTTGTTTACGTAGACCGATGCTTAAAACGTCTGCTGAAATGGTATTTTAAGAGGAATTTTTGTGCTTTTTTTGCCTTAAAAAATCTAATTAAAAATATTTCTTGCGCTTTTGTACAAAAGTAATATAAATATTCATTTAAATACAAATTTGGCATACTTTAGTATGATAAAAAATATTTAGGTTTATGTAGTTTTTTAATAGAAATTTGGGTGTTAATGGAATTTAGAGCGCCGAAATTTTAACTTTTCATAATATGGGCAAAAGGTATTTGTTTTTAGCAATCGTACCATTGATCTTGATGGTTTTGGATGCATGTAAAAAAAAGAATGTAGATGGATGTAAATATATTCAGACAAGTTTTTATCAACAATTAAATTTGAATGATATTAACTATTCAAACCTAAAGTTTGATAACAATTATGTTTATTACAATAATGCAGGTATAAAGGGGCTGATTATTTATAGAATTTCTAGTACTGAATATAGGGCGTTTGAAAGGGCTAGTCCCTTAGATCCTAACAATGATCATGCAAAGGTATATATGGATTCTGGTGTACTTATGAGAGACTCTGTACACAACCAAGCATGGGATTTAGAAGGCTTACCTTATGTGGGCCCTTCTACATGTCAGGTTTATAGGTATTCTGCAGTAGTGAATGGTGCTTATTTGGTGTTGAGTAGTAATTGATTCGTTTATAGGTGGTATTTGTTATACAGCAAGTACCACCTATAAAATCTCTAAATATTAAGCAGGTTCTTGTTGGCTTACACAATGTATGGCTCCAAGCCCCCAAATTAAGTCTGTACAATCAATGCCGATTATTTTTCTGTCTGGCATGTGTTTTTGAAGTATATCGATAGCTTTTTGGTCGTTCACAGAGCGATAAGTGGGAACCAACACGCATTTGTTTGCAATAAGAAAATTTGCATAGCTTGCTGGTAGTCGTACATCTTCATAATATACAGGTTCCGGCATAGGTAACTTTATGATATTGAAAGGCTTTCCATCTTGATCTTTCATCGACAGTAGTCTTTCATAGTTTTCTAGCAAGATAGTATAATTCTCATCTTGTTGATTCTCTTCAAAAGCTGTTACAATTGTAGTAGGATTGATGAACCTCGTCATGTCGTCAATATGGCCATCGGTATCATCTCCGATGATTCCCTCGCCCAACCATAAGATGTTCGTTACTCCTAAATAAGCCATAAGATATCCTTCGATTTGAGCTTTGTTAAGATGAGGGTTTCTATTAGGATTAAGAAGGCAAGCTTCCGAGGTGAGAAGCGTCCCTTTCCCATTGACTTCAATGGAGCCTCCTTCCATTACAATACCAGGCTGGTATAATTTTAGATTTTGTTTTTGTGCGATGATTATAGGAACCGCATCATCAGCGTCGTAAGGGGGGTATTTGTCGCCCCAAGCATTGTATCCCCAATCAACAATTGCCCTTTCTCCATTTTCGTTTTTGATGTATATTGGGCCGTGGTCCCTGCACCATGCGTCATTGGTTGGGTTTACATGAAGCGTAACTTTGGTCATGTTCACGTTGGCTGCTAAGAGCAGTTGCGTAACGGAAAGCAGCTGTTCGTTGTCTTTGATATTTATGTTTACAAATTCATACTCAGAAAGTATTTTAGTCATTTCCACAAATACTTGAGGAACGGGTTCGAATTTGCCTGGCCAACTAGCTTCTTTATGTGGCCATGAGAACCACGTAGACACATGATTTTCCCATTCTGCGGGCATTCTGAACCCTAAACTTGCTGGACTTGGATCTGCAATCATTTTGCTATAAATAATTATTTAAAAACAAAATAAATACTAAAAATCAACATATTCACATGGTATTTTGTTAATATTGTATTAAAAATTAAATCAATCACCGATGGGTAAATTTTTGGGCAGAGTTTTTGCCGTTTTAGTAGGTCTTTTTTTATTCACTATTTTATTTATTGTCATTGGCTTATCAATTGTAGGGTCGTCAGGAGAAACCGAATCAATTGAGATCAAGGAAAACACAGTGTTGAAGCTAGATTTGAACAGGCCGATTTATGAAAAATCTTATGATAATCCGTTTGGCAATTTACCGATAAGTTCTAGTAGGGCTAATGGTTATGGATTGGTTAATATAAGAACAGTATTAGAGAATGCTGCCAAAAATGAAAAAATAAAAGCCATATACTTAAAAATAAATATTGCACACACAGATTATGGTTCTCTGCAGGAATTAAGGGGGGATCTATTAGCTTTTAAGAAATCAGGGAAAAAAATATATGCTTTTAGTGAATATTTTAGTGAAGGAGCTTATTATTTAGCGTCCGTTGCAGATAAGTTGTATTTACCCAATACCGGTTACCTTGAGTTTAATGGATTGAGCTACAACGTTACTTTTTTTAAAGGTACTTTAGATAAATTGGATATAAAGGCGGAAATTTTCAAAGCGGGTAATTACAAAAGTGCAGTTGAGCCTTTTTTCTTGGAAGAAATGAGTGCTGCAAATAAAGAGCAATCACTTTCATTCATTACGTCATTATATAGCAAGATCATAAGTGATATAGCTATATCAAGAAAGGTCGACGAAGCGAAATTGAAACATATTTCTGATAGCATGCTTGTTCATAATGCTTATGATGCAAAAAGGTATGGATTAGTTGATGATTTGCTTTACAGGGACCAAGTTGAAGAAGTTATAAAGAATGACCTGAAGGTTGAGAGGTTGAATGTTGTTGGCTTTGACAAATATGAAAAAAGCTTGCCAGAGGAAGACAAGATTAAGGGAAGTAAAGTAGCCGTAATTATTGCTTCAGGAGAAATCGTGATGGGACGTGGAAAAGACGATGAAATTGGTGCTAATAAGGTAGTTGAGCAACTTAAAAAAGCTAGAGAAGATGCCGATGTAAAATCGATTGTATTAAGGATTAATTCGCCAGGAGGAAGTTCTTTAGCATCTGATTTAATTTGGCGAGAAATTGTAATTACTAAACAGAAAAAGCCAGTAGTTGCCTCAATGTCTGATTTGGCGGCAAGTGGAGGTTACTATATGGCTATGCCTTGTAACTATATATTTGCACAATCGAATACGATCACTGGGTCAATTGGCGTATTTGGAATGTGGTTTAATGTCAAGAAATTCTTTAATAATAAGCTCGGAATTACTACTGATGGGGTGAAAACTGGTGTTTTTTCGGATTTAGGGTCTCCATCGAGGGAATTGACAGATTTCGAAAGAAAGGTAATTCAAGCAGAGGTGGATAGTACATATAAGGATTTTGTCACAAAGGCGGCTGTGGGGAGAAAGAAAACTATTGAGGAAATTGAAAAAGTAGCCAGTGGTAGGGTATGGACTGGTAGTCAGGCAATGGAAAAGGGGCTCATAGATAAGTTAGGCGGGCTGTCAGACGCCATAAAATATGCAGCTCAGTTAGCTAACATCAAAGAGTATTCAGTTGCGTATATTCCGGATTCTGACGGTTTTATTAAAGACCTGATCAAATCGTTTTCTGACGAAGGTGAAAATGAAGTTGAAGAAAAGATGAAAAAAGATCTTGGGGAATTATACCCATATTTCGTTTATTTGCAAAAAATCAAAAGTAGGGAGGGTATGCAGGCCAGAATGCTTGACATAACTATTAAGTAACAACAATGACGCAAGGATTCAATAAACATTGGACAAGAGAGGAGATTTCCGGGATTTATAACATGCCTGTTCTGGAGTTGATGTATAGAGCAGCTACGGTTCATCGGGAGCATCATGCAACTGGTGAGGTTCAAGTTTGTACCTTACTTTCCGTAAAGACTGGTGGATGCCCTGAAGATTGTGCATACTGCCCTCAAGCTGCAAGGTATCATACTAATGTAAAAGTTGAAAAGCTTTTAGAGGTAGATGAAGTATTACAAGCAGCATCAAATGCAAAAATAAATGGTAGCACTAGATTTTGTATGGGTGCTGCATGGCGAGAGGTAAGAGATAACCGTGATTTTGACAAAGTATTGCAAATGGTCGACGGTGTGAATAAGATGGGGATGGAAGTTTGTTGTACTTTGGGTATGCTAACCGAAGAACAGGCTGAAAAACTCAAAAATGCGGGACTTTATGCATATAATCACAATTTGGATACGAGTGAGGAACATTATGATAAGATAATATCAACAAGGACCTATGATGATAGGCTCGATACGCTTGAAAATGTTCGCAAGGCCAAAATACATGTCTGTTCTGGTGGTATTATAGGGATGGGGGAAAGCCACGAAGATAGGATAGGTATGCTTCATACTTTAGTGAACCTTCCCGAGCATCCTGAAAGTGTTCCCGTAAATGCTTTGGTACCTGTAGAAGGTACTCCTTTGGAAGATCAGCCAAGAGTTTCAGTTTGGGAAATGGTAAGGATGATTGCGACCGCAAGGATCATCATGCCAAAGGCAATGGTAAGATTATCAGCGGGTAGGGTAAGAATGTCTGTTGAAGAGCAAGCTTTATGTTTTATGGCAGGGGCTAATTCTATTTTTGCGGGTGATAAATTATTGACTACACCAAACCCTGAAGTTAATGAAGATCAAAATATGTTTGAACTGCTTGGGCTGAAGCCTAGAGAAGCCTTTAAAGGAGAAGGAGAAGCCCTTAGATTTGAGCAGATACCACAACATTAAAATGACTATTTTTTCTAACAGGATCTTATTGAAGCTGTCTGCGGGTAGTTTTGGTATTTCCTTTATTATAAGTCTTATCTTCTTTTTATTTAAAGAGGATAAGACTGTTTTTGAAATTCAGCCTTCCACAATAGAAAAGTATGACTCTAATTTATTCTCTAAAGTCAAGTCAATTCGAAGTCTTTCTGATACACTAAATGCAATTGCAAAACAGAATCATATAGTACGAAATTCGTTAGCATACCTAGAAGTAGCCAATGATCTGGTCGAGTCTCGATTTTGTTTTGCATACAGTCATTATAGTTACTGCAACAATCCATATATGAAGTTTTTGGGAGACTTGATTTGGGATAACCTTAGTGCTGTAGTAATTCCTGATGATTTAATGAAGTACAACCATGCTGCTTGTAGCCAACAGAGTATCGTGTTGATGGATTTACTTATGAAAAATGGGTTTGAAGTCAGAAAAGTGGGTTTAAATGGGCATTTTTGTATGGAAGCGAAGGTTGGGGATCAATGGTATTTTTTTGATCCGACAAAGGAGCCTTTGATGCGAAATGATGCATCCGCGAGGCAATTTGACGGAGAAAAACGTTCTTATATTGTTAGCAAATATAAGGATTCTGAGCATAAAATGGTATCGAAAATGTTTTCTACTTATACGGTTGGTGAGACCAATGCATTTCCTGCGCCAAGGGTTGTGTTACTTCATCAATTTACCTTTTTTATGTTGTATTTTGGCCCTATTATATTCGGTAGCCTCTTTTTTGTGATTTATAAATCTAAAAAAGATAAGGGAAGGGCTCAGGAATCTTTTTTGCAGAAGCCAAAGGGGGTATACGCTTAATATCAATAATTGCTTGTCCATACCAAATACTTCTTTTTTAACTCGGAAACATCTATTGGTAAATCGAATATTCCAAATAGAGAGGAGCCCGATCCGCTCATTGAGGCATAAAGAGCGCCTTTTTTATATAAATCAACCTTTATTTGTTCGAGTAAGGGATATTTAATAAAGATTGTCTCTTCAAAGTCATTACGAATATGATTTTTCCATTCAGTAATGGGAAGAGATATTATATCCATTAAATTGTAGTCACTCTTTTTAGGTTTAATTCCTGCATAGGCCTCAGGGGTTGATATATGTATATCAGGGTAGATGATCACGAAGACATATGGACTTAAATCCAGTTTTAGGTTTTTGAATTCATCACCTTTATGGTAGCAGTACTTTGACTTATTGTCGATGAAGAAAGCGCAGTCGCTACCCAATTTTTGTGCATAAGTTTCCAGTTGAGTAGGATGTATTCCAAGTTCAAATAGATTGTTTAATGTTTTTAGTGTAAAAGCTGCGTCAGAAGACCCTCCTCCAAGACCTGCCCCAATAGGTACGACCTTATGCAGATGAATTTGTACGGGAGGAAGTTGGAAATCTTTCTTAAGAAGTTCGTATGCCTTTATACATAAATTATCTTTTAAAGCTCCTGGTATGGCAATTCCGGTAGATGAAAAATGGGTTTCTTTGGCTGGTAAGATTTCTAGGACATCTGAAAAATGTACAGGATAAAACACCGACTCAATATTGTGAAAGCCGTCTTGTCTTTTCTCGACAATGTTGAGCCCGATGTTGATCTTAATATTGGGGAATGTAACCACTTAGCTTTCTATGTATTCAGTGACAGCGTCTCTAATTCCTTTAAATATATGTTCTAGTAGCTTCACGTTTTCTTCTAAAAGTGTTACGCGAAAGCCTTGTAATTCTGAGCAAAAGGATGATATGGGTACAACACAAATTCCCTTTGCGCCTAAAAGATAATACACAAAGCGTTTATCAAAAGGCATGTCTTCGTCAGATACCCATTTTTCTACTAACGCTTTTACCTCGGGGTTTGCGATTTCAAGTTTTTGAGTCTTTTTTAAGGTACCTTCTTTGAATATGATTGTATTGTAAAATGCTCCGTAAGTTTCATTGAATGTCAAGGACGGTACTTCTCCTAGAATTTGGGCAATGATTTTGCTTCTACGTCCAATACTTTCATTGAGTTCTTTTCTGTAAACTTTAAACCTCTCATCTGATAGAATTCTTGGGATGGATAGTTGAGGTAATTTGGTAGAGCAGACTTCAATCATTTTAGCATTTTCCAATGCTGAGCAAAACTTTTTAAATTCCAAGTCTTTTTCTCTATTGTAAAACTCCATCCAACCACATCTAGCGCCAGGCCAAGGAAGTTCTTTTGAAATTCCTTTCAACGCAATACCAGGGACATCATCGATTACCTCGGCTAATGAAAAGGCCCTTGCACCGTTGTATGTGATATTCAAATATATTTCGTCACTAATGATGAAGAGTTTAAATTCTTTCGCGATCTCTATAATCCTTTTGAGTGTATCTAAGGGATAGACCATTCCTGTGGGGTTGTCAGGGTTTATGATCAGTATGGCTACTATATTGGGATTGTACTTGATTTTTAAATATAAATCGTCTAAATCTGGGTACCAGTGATTATCTGGATCAAGTTTATAGGTGATGGGTTGGGTATTTGCATGAGCGGCTTCAGCCGAAGAATGAGTTGAATACGCTGGAGATGGCCCTATAACCCTCGCCGTATGGGTTAGGTATTGGTACACCTTAGCAATAGCATCCCCAAGGCCATTAAAAAAAAGGATGTCCTCGGATGTAATCTGTGCTCCATTTCGAGTATTGTTAATATTGGCTAAATACTTCCTGGTTTCCTCAACACCTTTCGAATGGCAGTAACTATATGTCTCATTTTCTTGCATGAGCTGGGCGAGGATATCCTTCATCCATTGTGGGATGACACAGTTTTTCTGAATGGGATCCCCAATGTTTTCCCAATAGATTTTTTGACCAAGTTGCTGAATCAGTGTTGCTTTTTTTACAATCTCCCTGATCTCATAACTAAGTTCTTTGGCCCCTTCGCTTAAAAGTCTTTGACGCATGTTTGCAAGAAATATTAGTCTGCAAAATTAATTATTTGGATGATATGAACATGAATTTATTTATGTCAAAATTTATCTGGACTTAGTTTTTTGATTATTGTTGATAATGGTTGGAGATGTTGTATTTATTGAAGGTTTTTTCGTGTGTTAATAGTGTTTGTTTTTTAAATATTTTATTAAATTAAGTATTAATACTTAATTTAATAAAATATTTTTTAATAACGTTTTTTTGTAATGATTATTATGAGTAATTTTGCCTATGTATTATTGTTTAGACTTAAAAACGTTACTTATATATGAATGGTACATCAGAAAGCTTTAAATCTACGTGCTCATACTGTGGTGTGGGATGCGGAATGGTGGTCACCAAGGAAAAAACAGGTGTTTTGAAGGTAGAGGGCGATAAAGATAATCCAGTGAACAAGGGGATGTTGTGTTCTAAAGGAATGAACATTCACTATACTGTTATGGATAAGTCGGACAGATTGTTATATCCTCAAATGAGATATAATAGATCAATGCCGCTACAAAGGGTTACTTGGGATGCGGCTTTGGATCGGGCATCGGCGATTTTTAAGAACCTAATTCAGAAGTATGGTCCAAACTCCGTAGGTTTTTATGTCTCTGGTCAGTGCTTGACGGAGGAGTACTATGTGGTGAATAAACTTACAAAAGGCTTTTTGGGGACTAATAATATCGATACTAATTCTAGGCTTTGTATGAGTTCTGCAGTGGTGGGCTATAAGTTGAGCCTCGGTGAAGATTCAGTGCCTTGTAGCTATGAAGATATCGAACTGGCTGACTGTTTTTACATAGCAGGGGCTAATCCTGCATGGTGTCATCCTATACTTTGGAGAAGGATTGAAGCATACAAAGCGGCGAACCCTGATGTGAAAATTATTGTGGCTGATCCAAGAAAGACACAAACTTGTTCGCTGGCTGATATTCACTTACAGATCAATCCAGGGACCGACATTGTGCTTAACAATGCGATTGCTTCTGTATTGATTGATAGAGATATGGTTGACAAAGAATATATTTCGAAGTTTACTAATGGTTATGAGGAACTAAAAAAAGAAGTTGCCAAAAAGAGTGTCAAGGAAGCCGCAAAGATATGCGGTGTTTCTGCTGAAGATATTTATTGGGCAGCAGAGTATATAGGCCGCTCAAAGGGTTTTATTACCATGTGGGCAATGGGATATAACCAAAGCGTGGTAGGTGTCAATAAAAATTTGAGTCTGATCAATTTGAACTTGATTACGGGGAAGATAGGTAAGCCAGGCTCGGGTCCATTTTCCCTTACTGGACAGCCTAACGCAATGGGAGGTCGTGAAGTTGGTGGTCTTGCAAATCTTTTACCTGCTCACAGAGATTTGTTAAATGCGGATCATAGGGCAGAGGTCGAACGTTTTTGGAAAGTTGAGGATGGGACTATTCAGTCCAAGCCGGGTCTTACAGCCGTTGAAATGTTTGACGCTCTGGCTTCTGGTGAAATGAAGGCGATTTGGATTATATGCACTAATCCTATGGTGAGCTTGCCAGATAGCGCTATGGTTGAAAAAGGTCTTAAAAACGCCAAGTTTGTGGTAGTTCAAGATATTAGCGAGCGAAGTGAAACTGTTGAATATGCTGATTTAGTTCTTCCTGCAGCTATGTGGGCAGAGAAAGAGGGTACTATGACCAATAGTGAAAGACGCATCAGTTACCTTAACAAACTTACTGAACCGCCTTCTGAAGCATTACCTGATATAGAGATACTGTGTCGATTTGCTAAAAAGATGGGTTTTGAAGGGTTTGATTTTAAAAATGCTTCTGAAATATATGATGAGCACATTGCTCTGACAGAGGGGACCAATATTGATATCTCTGGGTTGAGCTATGATATTTTAAAGGAAAAAGGTTCTGTGCAGTGGCCTTATCCAAAGGGACATTCTGGATCTGGTGTACCTAGATTATTCGTTGATGGAAAGTTTTACACAGCAGATCAGAAGGCCAAGATACATTCCGTCGTGGATGTTAATCTGTCAGAACCTATAGATCAGGAATTCCCTTTGGTTTTGACTACAGGGAGGATTCGCGATCAATGGCACACCATGACTCGGACTGGTAAAGTAAATAAACTTAACCAGCACATTGCAGAAAACTATTTGGAGATACACCCAAAAGATGCGGAAAAGAGAGGTATTAAAGAAGGTGATTTGGTTCAGATTTCAGGCAGAAGGGGCTTTGTTCGGATTAAAGCAAAAGTTACTGCTGATATTAAGAGAGGTGTAGTGTTTATGCCTATGCATTGGGGCAAAACTAAGGGGTCAAAATTTTCAAGAACGAATAATTTGACCAATAGATTGTTTGATGCCAAATCTAAAGAGCCTGATTTAAAGTTTTCCGCAGTAGAGGTTGTCAAGTATATGAAACAACCTGAGAAAATCGTAATAGTGGGTGCTGGTGCTGGAGCTTACGGTTTTGTGAAGAGTTTTAGGGAGTTGAATAGTCAAGATGAAATTCACATTTTTTCTAAGGAAAAGTACCCTTTTTATAATAGGGTTATGTTGCCGGATTATATAAGCGGTGAGCAATTGTGGGATCAGCTTGTAAAAATGAAGGATGACGAAGAAAACGATCTTAAGATAAAACTGCATAGAGGGGTTTCTGTTACACATATTGATAGAGGAAACAAGGTGTTGACTACGGATAGAGGCGAAGAGGTGAATTATGATAAGTTAATTATCGCCACTGGAAGTAGACCTACAAGGCCTAAAGATTTACCTAATATTGATGGGATCTTTACGATGAGGACTCGGGATGATGCTGATAGTTTCAAGGATTATGTACCAGAAGGTGGCCATGTGGTTATTGTGGGAGGAGGCTTGTTGGGTTTAGAGTTGTCTGCCTCTTTGAGAGAATTGAACATTAGGGTGACTGTGATCCAAAGGATTTCTAGGCTCATGGATAGGCAACTTGATAATTTGGGCAGTGATTTGTTGCACCAAGAAGTAGCTGATAGGGGCGTAGAAGTTTTGTATAACGATGAAGTTCAGTTAATGCTTGGAAAGGAAAGGATTATGGGCATTAAATTAAAATCAGGTCGGACCTTGCAGTGCGATGCTATAGTATACTCTATCGGTACTACGCCTAATATTGAGCTTGCAAGAGAATGTGGCTTGCAATGCAATAGAGGGGTGGTAGTGAATGAGTATTTGCAAACTTCTGATGAAAATGTTTTTGCTGTAGGGGAAATTGCCGAGTGGGAACGAATGATGTGGGGGATTACCGCTGCTGCCGAACAACAGGCAGAGATTGTAGCTAAGTATATCAATGGCGATGAAACTGCTACATACAAAGGGTCTTTGTCAATGAATATCTTAAAAATGTCGGGGATTCAATTGTGTTCCATCGGAGTTGTTGATACCCAGGGGGATCCGGATTATGAAGAAGTAGTCTTTATTGATAGAGCAAAACGCTATTATAAAAAATGTGTGATCCATAAAGATAAGCTTGTCGGAACTATTTTGATAGGTGATAAGTCTGAGTTTGCAGAATTTAAGGAGATGATTCAAGGAAGTATTGAGTTGTCGGAAAAAAGGCTACAGCTATTAAGGAGTGGTAAAAAGGCTGAGAGTGTAATAGGTCGATTAGTCTGTAGCTGCAACAACGTAGGTGAAGGTAATATTGTGAATAAGATAAAATCTGGTTGTGAAGACTTTAAGTCGCTTTGTCAGGAAACGGGTGCGGGTACGGGTTGTGGAAGTTGCAGGCCAGAAGTGAAGGCGATTTTAGAAAAAGTGTTAGTTGCTGTTTAATTCCATTAATAAAATAGACTAAGATGTTTAAAGTTAATTTTAAGGGGGGGAGTATTTCTACTGGGGCATTGAGTAATCTTTTGTGTGTGTTGGAGGAGGCGCAGGTAGATGTTTTGCATCTGGGACAAAGACAGAATTTATACTTCGATGTAGCAGAAACATTAAAAGGCAAGACGGATGCCTTAATGGATGATAAATCGTTCGATTTTGAAATAGATAAAAACGAATTCCCCAACATTATCAGTTCTTATGTAGGAGAAGATGTATTTACCAGTCATCCATGGGTAAGTGAGGGGATGTATCAAGACGTGCTAGAAAGCTTTATGTATAGGCCAAGGTTGAAAATAAATATTGTGGATCCTACTCAGGGGCTCGTCCCTCTGTTTACAGGGAATATAAATATAGTTTGTTCTACTAAGTCTGTCAATTTTTGGTTTGTTTATGTTAAGCATGTATCGTTAGATGGAATGCAGTTATATCCTCAGATGATATACACCACCGAAATTGGAGCTTTTTGTGAGCAGCTTGAGATGGAGCTTCTTACCAATAAAGAAGATGATTTAAAACAGATTGCAGAAAGAATTAACAAAAGCAATACTTATATCTCTACAGAGGTCACCGAGGAATTGGTTTTGGATAGGATTCGTTTTCCTCACTATGAGGGAATGGTGAGTTATGAAAATAAGAACTGGTTAGGTATTTACAGGAGAAACAATAATTTCTCAAAAGAATTTCTTGCGGCAATATTGGATTTATGTGCCGAAACGAAAATTGCGGAGATTCATATTACACCTTGGCAAACTTTGGCGATTAAAGGTGTGGCAGAGGTGCATAGAATTTTGTGGGAAAAGCTTTTGGGTAAATATGGGGTTAATATTAGGCACTCGGCACTTGAGCTAAATTGGCAGTTGCCAGACCTTGATCCGGAAGCTCAGGAACTCAAGATGTTTTTGGTGCGCCAGTTTGATGAGCATGATATCCGTACTTATGGTCTTAGTTTCTCTGTAAAAAGCAAGTCAATGGAGATTGCGACTTCTGTGATTATAGAGAAGAGAAGTGGGGAAGATCGCTATAATATACTTTTTGCGGAAGATTTTAATCCAACTAAGCAAAAGCATGTAATATATGCCGAAGAAGTAGACCGAAATGAATTGGTTTTTGTGTTGGAGCGATTGTGTAGAAAGTATTATGAACAATTGAATTCGGAACAGCAGAAAAGTGTCGTAGTAAATAAAGATAATAATGCAAAATCTATATCAAAGATTGTGATGCAATGTAAGCATTGTTTTACAATTTACGATCCTGAGTTTGGTGATGAGGTAAATTCAATAAAGCCAGGTGTCTTATTTACGGCGCTCAACGATAATTACTGTTGTTCTGTGTGCGATGCCCCTAAGTCAGATTTTCAAAAAGTAGACCTAAGTTTGGTTGTTTAATCTTAAACTAATTTAAGATCAAGCCAATCCAAGGTTTCGAACTCGGTAGTAAACATTTTGGTTTTTTTATTGAGTATATTATTGTTGTTGATGAGCTCATTCACACCTTGAAATAGTGGATTCTCTTGGCTTGAGATAATAATCCCCACTTTTTCCGCAAGATCACTATTGTGTATGCTGTTAAACCACATCATATCCCTTTGGTTGAAGTCATATTTGAAGTTTGACAAATCTATCATAGCGAATCGAGGCTTATACTTTAGGGCAAAGTTTAAAATACGCTCAGCCTCTTTTCTGAATTTTGAAATAGGCATTTTTGCAGACTCTTCCAGCCATTCGCTTTTCAAAAGCTGGTTTGCCTTGTCGTAATATATTACCTGATATTTATTAATACTAACAACCCTCATATCGATCTTTTTATAGAATACGTGTACAGGTTACATATATAACAACAAAATATATTTTAAGAAAGGATAATTTATTAAGTGGGCGTGCAGTTTGTTTAAGTGGGAAGCTTACAAAAAAAAAGCCCAATATTGGGCTTTTAAAATGTTATAAACTGTGTGATGTTACGAGTTTCTCCTTGTGCTTTTTTAGTTGAGATTTTAAAGCTTCGAGCACTGTATCTGCAGCAGCTTCGAAACTATCTCCCTGCTCTAGAGCAAAAAGTGTAGTGCCGGGGACGTTTATCTTGATTTCAACAACTTTATTATTTTTGGCCTCTTTCTTTACAAGTTTAAGAAAAACTTCCGCGTCAATGATTCTGTCATAAAACGTAGTTAGCTTGTTTACTTTTTTCTCGATGAATTCAATCAATTTGACATCTGCATCAAAGTGAATTGACTGTACTTGAACTTTCATAATTCAAAGTTTTATTAGTTGAACAAAATTTAAATTCCACATTTTTATGCCTTGGGATGGGCTTTCTCAAAGATATTTTTCAGTTTATCAATAGAATTGTGAGTGTATACTTGAGTTGCAGCTAGACTAGTGTGGCCCAACAGTTCTTTTAATGCATTCAAATCAGCCCCTTTGTTTAGTAGATGAGTTGCGAAAGTATGCCTAAGTGTGTGTGGGCTTTTCTTGTCGTTAGTAGTTACATGACTTAAATATCGTTTGACTATTCTAAAAATAAACATTGGATATGTTTGATTATTGTTATCTGTTACGATAAAACTATCGGTAGCGTTGCCGCTGTTCAAATCTTTTTTCTTATCAAGATATTCTATAATCCGTTCCAATAAAGTATTATTTATGGGTATTATTCGCTCTTTATTTCCTTTTCCCTTCACCTTTAGGGTTTTAGCATTAATGTTTATCGAATGTATAGAGAGCCCAATAAGTTCTGACAATCGAATACCAGTGCCATATAAAAGTTCAATGACCAGACGGTCTCTTATGCCAGAGAAGTCGTCAGTAAATTCAATCTTGTCCAGTAAGTTAAGCATTGGCTCTTCTTGAACATAAGAAGGGAGCTTTTTGGGTGTCTTAAGGGTTTTAATTCTGTCTGCTGGATTTTGGCCTACAACTTCTATCTTTCTTAGAAACTTATAATATGATTTGAGAGTGGCAATTTTCCGGTTGATACTTCTTTCAGAAATCTTGTTTTCAGAAAGATTCATGAGCCATGATCTTATATGCTGGCTTTCCACATTGTTACTGATGTCATCTAGGGAAAACTCTTTTTTTATGAATTCATTAAATGAAACTAGGTCGTTTTTATAAGAACATAGGGTATGTTCACTATACCTTTTTTCGTACTTTATGTAGCTCAAGAATTTCTCTATCATATTGTTAAATATAAAAAAATATAAGGAGAGTTAAAAGCGAAAGCCCTTTTTTTACGTATTTTTGTATAAACAAATCAATATTTATATTTTAATGACTCATATCTTTAATAAAGTTCAACAGACTTTAGTTGTTGTAGCTTTGTCTTGTATATTGTTGTGCAATTCCTTAACAGCACAATCAAAGCTTACCAAAGAAATCAAATTAAATCAGGTGGGGTATTTGACCAACTGTACAAAATTGGCAGTAGTCAATGTTGGTAAGGCGCACTTGACCAAGTTTTATATTAAGTCTACAGACCACGGTACATTGTATTACGAAGGTTTTTTGAGCGACAGTTCCTATTGGTCTCCATCTTCTGAGAGTATAAAGAGAGCTGATTTTACAAACTTTAATTTACAAGGGAAGTATGTCTTAGAAGTGCCTGGGTTGGGATATTCCTATCCTTTTGAAGTTAAGGGAATGCTTTATGGTGCATTAAGTATTGATGCCATCAGGTATTACTACCTCAATAGGGCGTCGACAGATATTCCTAAACAATATGGAGGTATATATGCTAGAGCTGGGGGGCATCCAGATACAGCAGTTTATATTCACTATACTGCTGCAAGTGCTCAAAGGCCAGAAGGTACTAAGGTAAAAGCCGCCAAAGGTTGGTATGATGCTGGAGATTATGGCTGCTATACTACAAATGCTGGCATTAGTACTTATACTTTGATGCTTTCTTATGATGTTTTTAAGGATTACTATGATACGCTCAAGTTGAATATTCCTGAGGGAGGCAACCATACGCCGGATATTTTGGATGAGATCAGATGGAATCTAGATTGGTTATTGAGTATGCAAGACCCCAGTGATGGTGGAGTGTATTTTAAGAAGGTAAGTCTAGAGTTCCCTCCTTTTATCATGCCCAATAGTGATTATTCAGATCGGTATCTGATTAATAAATCCACACAATCGGCATTGGATTTTGCGGCGGTGATGAGTTATGCAGCTAGATTGTTTAAGAAATATGATATGTCCTACTCTGATCGTTGCCTTGTGGCTGCCAAATATGCTTATCAGTGGGCTCAAACGAATCCCAATAAGCTAATAAAGAAGAACACAGATGACGACAAATCTGGTTCATATGCAGATGTTTCGGCACCTAATGATGAATTTTTTTGGGCGAAGGCAGAACTTTATATCACTACTAAAGACGATTCTTACTTCCCCACTTTCTTGAGCTCTTATCCTTTAGCGGGTTGGACAAATGTAGGTATTCTAGGATGTTATTCACTTTTGCAAAATATAGATAGCCTTACCCAGTTGGGTAAAGATAATTTGTCGAAAATACAAGACCCTATCATGAAGCTTGCAAGTTCTAGGCAGGCGATCTATCAAGCATCGGCGTATCAAACCATGATGCAATCGGTAGATTTTTATTGGGGGAGTAATAGTACCCTTTTGAATGCGCTTTTGAATCATTATTTTGCTTTTAAGCTTAACAATGATCCTAATTATCTTAAGGCTATAGCTCATTCCTTTGACTATATCTTAGGTAAGAATGGTGTTTCTATGAGTTTTGTAACTAAATATGGTGCCAATACTCCCAAATATCCACATCACAGAATATCAGGGGCATTAGGTAAAGTATTGCCTGGTATGCTAGTAGGAGGGCCTAACCCTGGCAATACTTACGATTGTGGTGGGCCTAGCGATTATACCTATACTTCTACTTTGCCAGCACTCAGTTATTACGATGATGTTTGCAGTTATTCCACGAATGAAACCGCAATCAACTGGAATGCTCCATTGGTGTTTGTTATAACAGCTTTATTGAAGGAATATAGATGTGATGGACTTCCTGTTCGCCATAGTTATAAGAGCTTTTCTGTTAACAAAAATGGCTGTGGAGTCGATATTACTTTCGAAACTTCCAATGAGGGGGATGTCTTCCAGTATTTTGTGGAGAAATCTGTGGATGGAAAAGCTTTTGAGCGATTTATAGAGGTTCCCAATAATAATTTTGGTAAGTATGGAATCCATGATTCTTTAATTGGCTTCAACAAAGTATACTACAGAGTGGTATCGGAGACTCGTCTTTCTGATGCATCGATTTATCAAACTACTTCACCTCAGGGTATTGACTTTGCCCAGTTATTTTTAAATACCTTTCCCAATCCTATTAAAGATTTCATCACTATTGAAATCCCATGTTATGTAAAAGGTACTTATGAAATCCACAACCAATTAGGGCTTCTTGTAGCAACTGGCAATTTAGAGTCATCAAGTTCTCAATTGAATTGTACCTCAATGGGTTCTGGTATTTATATTTTTACGTTTATGGTTAATGGAACAAGATATAAGAGGAGAATTGTTGTTTCATAATTTAATCTTGATTGCTGTGATCTGATCAGAATATTATTTTTTTTGTAAAAAATTGTAATATCTTTGTATAAGATGTGCGTGTCTATAGATAAATTATCTTTTGTTTGAGTTTTGACAAGAGGTTGATAAATGTTTGCTTACTCAATATTTATGGGTTTTGTTTTCAGTATATATTATGTAAGGTTTTGTCGGATTTTAAATATCATCATATTTGCTAGTTTTGTAAATATATATTCACAAGATATACAGTTTTCTCAAGTATATTCTAACCTCACTTATCAAAACCCTGCATTTGCGGGCAGTGCACAAATGCACAGATTTATTTTGCACAATAGGTATCAATGGCCAAGGCTTGATGCGAGATATTATACCACATACGTTTCTTATGACTGTTATTTATCCAAAATTAAAAGTGGCTTGGGCTTTTTTGCTTATAAGGATTTTCAGGGAGGATCGAAGATTGTTTCTAATTACTTTGCAGGCCAATATGCCAACGAAATTCACCTCAGTTCCTCGTTAAGCCTGAGGCTTGGGGCTCAAATAGGGATATCTAATAGCACTGTGGATTATAGCTATTTTAGGTATTCTCAAGACTTTACAAGTAATGGTTGGAATGGAAATACCTACGGAGGCGGAGATTCATTTTGGTATTCGGATATTTCTGCAGGTATGTTAATGTACACCGAAAAACTATGGGTGGGGCTAGCCATGAATCATATCAATAGGCCTAATCAGACGTTTTATGATAACATTGAGAATCGATTACCCATGAAGACCTCTATTACTGGAGGTTATCGGTTTATCATCAAATATATTGAGCCTTATCGCAAGTTCGACAAACCTATTGTTTATGCAGTAGTTCCTACGGTACATTATAAAATGCAAGGTAAGTCTGATCAATTTGATTTGGGAGTTTATGCTCAGTTAGATAGATTGTTGATTGGCGGATGGTATAGAGGGATCCCATTTAAAATGTATAAAGATAGCTTGCAGAATAATGAGTCCGTAGTGCTTATGGCAGGTGTTAAATATAATGATATCGCTATCGCCTATAGTTATGATGTTACAGTCTCAAAACTGGCTAGGGCCTATTCAGGTGGTTCTCACGAGCTCAATATCACCATCTATTTGAATCGCGAAAGAGGCTATAAGAAGCCTCACCGATTTAGAACCCCTTGTCCTGATTTTTTCGATTAACTCCTCGGGTGAAAATCTGTAATGATCTGTTTTAGATAATCTCTATTGATATGGGTATATATCTCGGTAGTGGTAATGCTTTCATGCCCAAGCATCTCTTGAACTGCCCTTAGATCGGCTCCTCCTTCAATCAGATGTGTTGCAAAAGAATGCCTAAATGTGTGTGGGCTTACGTTTTTGTGAATTCCTAAAGCTGATACCAGATTTTTGATGATTGTGAAGATCATTACTCTGGTAAGCGATGCCCCTCTTCGGTTGAGAAAAACATGATTCTCTTGTCCTTTTTTGATTGGAATATGTGTCCTAATTTCATTAAGATAAATTTCGGTATATTTAATAGCATCCCTACCAATAGGAACCAATCGTTCTTTGTTGCCCTTGCCCTCAACTTTGATAAAACCCACTTCAAAATATAGGTTGGTAATCTTGAGATTTACGAGTTCGGAAACCCTAAGTCCGCAGCTATACATTACTTCCAGTATGGCTCTGTTTCTCATGCCTTCGTTTGTAGAGTGGTCTATAGATTCCAGTATGGAAATGATTTCATGATAATCTAAGGTGTCTGGGAGCTTTCGTCCCAATTTGGGAGGCTCTAGGAGTTCGGTCGGGTCGGCTTTAATAATGTTTTCCATACTCAAAAACTTGAAAAAGCTTTTGAGGCCAGATATGATCCTTGCTTGACTGTTTGCATTGAGACCTAATTCGTTGATGTGTATTAAGAAGTCTTGAAGGTCTGCTAGTACGAGATCTGTAATTTGTTTAAGTGGAGGGTTTAAACTCAAATATTGTTCTAAGAGTTCCACATCGTGAAGGTAGGCCTCTATGGTGTTTTTGGATAAAGAGCGTTCTAGTTTAAGGTAGTTGTTGAATTGTTTTGTATAGATAGCCCAAGAAGAACCCATAAGGATTTATTGGCTTTTTTTGATGATGAATATTTCTTCCGTGGGCTTTTTCATGAGATATTTTTCTCTTGCAAACTTTTCGGTAGCCTCGTTAGTGCCCAAAATCTCGTTTTTTTCCTCTTTTACCTCTTTGATTTTTTCGTTGTAAAAAGTGACTTCATTTTCAAGATCATGCTTTTTGTTCCAAAGCCTGTATCGGCTAAAGATATCATTATCGTCAAAGAACAACATCCAGATCCCAAAGCAAAGCAAGAAGGTGAAATAATAATTCGAAAAGATTTTCACGAATAGCGCTATCGTTCTTTTGAGGAGACTCATACGATGTATTTTTGCAAAGTTAAGGTAATCTTTTTGAAATTAACAATTTGTGAGTTGAAGAACTCTGTAATGAGAAAAATCTATTGCTCAAAACAAAGAGACGTCCGACAGTACATACAGTTCTATCGGACGTCTTTGTATATTAAAGTGATTTTAACTATTGCAGTCCCTCAATTTCTACAAGTTCACTCACATCTTCTAAATAGTTGATGCCTGTGAAGCCGAAACCAAACAAGTTAAGGAAGTCTGATTTGTAACCATTGAGATCACCAAGCTCTGGAAGAGACTCAGTCGTAGCCTGTGTCCATAATTCAGCCACTATCGCTTGAACATCATCTCTCATCTCCCAGTCATCTATTCTGATCCTACCTTTATCATCAGTGGGGATAGCCTGTTTTGTATAGAGTCTTTCGCTAAACAACCTTTGGATTTGCTCAATGCAACCTTCGTGTAATCCTTTTGCTTTCATTGTTTTGTACAATAATGAAATATAAAGAGGGATGACAGGAATCGCAGAACTAGCTTGAGTAACCAAAGCTTTGTTTACCGAAACATAAGCCTTGCCTTTTATGCTCTTTAACTTTTCGGAAATTGTAAATGCTGTAGCTTCTAAATGATCCTTTGCTCTACCAATAGTTCCTTTACGGTACACAGCTTCGGTTAATTGGGGACCAATATAAGAATACGCAACCGTCATCGCATTTTCACTTAGGACATCTGCTTTTACCAAAGCATCCATCCACATTTCCCAATCTTCGCCACCCATTACCGCAACGGTATTGGCAATATCCTCTTCATTACAAGGTTCTATGGTAATGTTCGAAACGATACCCGTATGGAAATCTACCGTTTTGTTAGTAAAGCTCTGGCCAATTGGTTTAAGGACCGATCTATGTGTCACTCCCGTTACTGGATGTGTCCTTACAGGTGATGCCAAACTATAGATGATCAAATCAATTTTACCAAGGTCAGCTTTGATGAGTTCAATAGTCTTGTTTTTTACTTCAGTAGAAAAGGCGTCACCATTAATACTTTTGGCATAAAGGCCAGCTTTTTTAGCTTGGGATTCAAAAGCTGCACTATTGTACCAACCTGGAGAGGCTGTTTTGCCTTCTTGCGGTGCTTTTTCAAAAAAGACACCAATAGTCGCTGCATTTGAGCCAAAGGCGCTCGTGATTCTTGATGCCAGACCAAAGCCCGTAGAGGCTCCGATTACCAATACCTTTTTTGCGCCCTCGATGGAGCCCTTAGATTTGACGTAGTCAATTTGGTTTAACACGTTTTTCTCGCAACCTTTTGGATGCGATGTCAAACAAATAAACCCTCTCATTCTTGGTTCTATTACCATACCTTTTGTTTTCTTATAATGTAAAGCTTAGTTGGTAACTAATCGCTTATGGTTACCAGCCTCAAAATTAATAGTATCTCGATTGAAAATGGAAGGAATAGCTGCAAATATTTTTTATTTTGTGATTCGAAAGTTTAAATCTGCTGCAAAATGCAACAATAAAGTCCTTGTAACAGAGTCTGATAAAGTACTTTGGGGTTAAGACCAACATATCTGGAGTACTGAATTATCAAGTACATGATTATCTGCTTTACCATTGTTATACTTAAATGATAAACAATTGTTATTGTTCTCATTTCTTGGATTCTACCACTGCCAGATTATGAATGAGTTTCCATTCATTGTCAACGTCTAATACCAAGGAGTTATAAGATAAGAAGTAGTTTTCTGCGCTTTCCAATCTCAGTTTTACCATGGCAATCGTTTCACTGTCATCAATGCTTTCAATGAGCATAAGCCTAGGGAGTCCTCCAAAAACTCCTTCTTTGATATTAGAGAGGTACTTTTGCTTGTCGATGATCGTAACCCCTACAGTTCCCATGAACCCATTGCTAGCTACCCTGAAATCCTGATGCAATACTTTGTCCAGCAGTACCGTATCGCTGTTGTCGCCACCTTTTACAAAATTTGTGATCGCTAGTTCTATTCTTTCTCTTCGGGTCATAAGATCAAATTATGGGATTCTTCAAAGATTTTTTGTCCAAACAACTCACTTCTCAGACTGCCAAAATCTACCCTTGCCTTCGACGATCCATTCCAGCGATTGCTCTATTCGTTTTTGTCTCGTGGCATCCGTTTTCGCATCTGTTATCCAAATGAGGTAATTCTTGCGGAACGAAGGTGATTTACTCTCGAAGATTTCCTTTGCTTTTGGGTTTAAGTCGAGCTGCTTACTAAACTCCTCAGGCATTTCAACTTCTTTTGGGGTGTCAGATTTAGGTCTTGTCTTTTTTACACCATTTTCGTTCAAAGCCATCGCTTCCTTTATATAAGCGGCCAAGACTTCTATGGTGGGCAAATCAGACAAAGCAGTAATTTTATCCATATAACCCATCTTTTGTCCTGCTTTAACGCTCTCCATGATCTTTGGGGCCTTCATGAGTTCCGCTTTGAAAAGGCTGAATGAACAATGTTTTTTATAGGCAGCCAAAATGCACATCATATCGCCTTTGTAGTCAAAATGGGGAATGCCCCATTTAATAACCTCTTCAACATCAGGGCAGGTATCATGAATAACTTTGCGCAAATGCTCCAAAATGGGCTTAGCAAAATCTGCTGACTTAGCAATATATGCATCTACTTGTGGATTGTGTTTCGACATTTTTTTAAGGGTGTTTATTTCTCGATGATTTGAAGATAAGTGTTCATGGTGTTTTATATTATTCTCACCATATTCCCTGCACAATTGTACTTAAAAGCCATTATAATTCCAAACAATCTATCTTGGTTGTAGCTTTGCCAACGTCAGTGCTATCACTCCGCCTACGTCTTGTCCTCACTGACGTTTCGCCCGCCTTGCCCCTTATTTCTTTAGAGTAGCATCATTCTTTCTATATTGATTTGGTTCAGAAAGTATTCATCGTGTGACACCACAATTAATGTCCCTTCATATTCATTAATCGCATTCGTTAGAATTTCTATGTTTTGAATGTCCAGATTATTGGTCGGTTCATCCAATACAATCATGTCTGGCGACTGGTTGCTAATGGTTAAACAGCAAAGCGTCAAGCGCATTTTTTCTCCACCACTCAAAGCACTACAACTTTTGTCCCAATGGTCTTTGGTGAATAAGAATCTATGGAGTCTAATTTTGATATCATGTTCCTGTAATGCTTTTGTATTAAACTGCTGCGCCTGTTCATAAACACTGAGCTGATTGTCAATCAATGAATAATCCTGGTCTATGTAAACAGATCTATTCCTAGTCCTGTAAATCGCTCCGATTTGTGGTTCCAATTCTCCTAAGATGATTTTGATCAAAGTCGTTTTGCCAGAACCGTTCAAACCCTTGAGAGCTATGCGTTCTCCACTACAGATTTGAGTATTGAAGTTTTGCGACCAAAGTAGTTTTTGATTATAGCCGTAATTGATAGCCTCGGCTTTGAAGAGTATTTTGCCTTTGTGGAGTGTTGAATTGTCAAACCCGAATTTCATCTTGTCTACATCAGGGAGTGAGGTGCGCAATTCATGTAGTTTCTGAGAAATACCACCAATCTTTTCAGAATGAACACTCTTCATTTTTGAAGTGCTATTCTCTGCGTTATTCCTCAGCGTATTCATCATGATTCGAGCCACACCTGCTTTCTCCTGCTTCTTTTTCCCGCGAGCATCTAGTTTTTGTTGTCGCTCTAGTGTTTCACGTTCCTTCTCTTTGGCTTTTTTCAATGCCCTCTCCTTACTCTGCATATCATGATATAAAGCATTGTTTTCTATTTGTTTTTGCTCCGTATAGAAATCATAGTTGCCACCATAAACGGTAATTCCGCGTTTGTCCAATTCGCAAACCATATCCAAGAGATTCAATAGGTGTCTGTCATGGCTCACTACCATCAAAGTGCTGGAGGTAGATAGGATGAAGTCATACAACAATTGCCTGGCATAGATGTCCAAATGGTTGCTGGGTTCATCCAACAAAATCAATCGAGGCTGATGGATGGAAATGCCCGCCAAGAAAACTTTCATCTTCTGCCCACCGCTGAGTGTTTCCACTTTTTGTGTCAAGTCTAAATCGCTTAGTTGCCAATAGTCGAGGGCCTCTTTGCTGCGTTCCTCAATCAGCCAATCCTCACCCAATGCGCTCAGATTACTTTCTGTAACATTGCCCTTGAGGATTTCAGTAAGTGCCTTGAGTTTGCCCTCAATTCGCAAAGCTTGAGCAATACTCAAATGATTATACTGCCCAAAGATTTGAGGTAAATAATAGGGAACAGCATCAAGGTAAACTTGTCCGTCCGAAGCTTGCAACTCGCCCGCTATAATTTTGAGCAAGGTGGATTTTCCTGCCCCATTGTTGCCGATAAAGGCTATTTTTTCGTGAGTATTGACCTTGAGATTAATTTGGTCAAACAACATGTCCTTATTGGAATGTATATATGAAATGTTTTGTAAAATAAGCATGATTCCTTTCTTTAAAGATGAATGAATAGGGCAAACCGCTTTACTGTTTGCTGCCTCTTTATGATCCGAAAGAAATGTTATCTTACATTAAAATGTTGTTTGAGTTTGTAGTCTGCAAATATACGATTATTTTGTATTTCTGTTATATGAGCATCGGTAGCGAGCGTATGGTACTAAAGCTATATGATTTCAAACTACTTTATATTTTTCTGGGTTCAAGGGGAATTTGTTTTTATACCCATCGGACCATTGCAAACAGAACATTGCCCATTCGGGAGCATAGACGATTTTGCAAGTTGCCGTCTCGCCTTTATAGTAAAACTGAACAACATCACCTTCATGGATCGCATTGCCATACATGTCATACATACCAATGAATTGTCCTTTGAATAAGTCAGCTAAATTTTGTTCTTTCATTAAAAAGTATTTTTAATCCATTTGTCGTTCATTCACTCTTAAAGCGAATTAACGGCCAGAATTTATATCCCTTTGAGAAGCCTAAGTTTTACTTCAACCGTTCCAAAACCCCTCTTCGTTTTACAATGTTTTTATAGTCCCATTGTATTAGTCGAGACTTATCAAGCCAGCGTTGTAGGGCAACGATATCGATCTGTTCGGCAACAGTATATCGGATCTCCGCAGCTTTAAAGCTCCCTTCCTTCTGTAGACCGTTCTCTTCAAAGGATTGACCACTCCAAAACAACAGCCGAATACCACCTTTTAGTTTACTGTAACCAACTACGGGGTTTCCGTCCAAAAACCAAACAGGATGTGCATGCCAAATTTTGTTTTCAGCTTCAGGCAATCCACGATTAATTTCCGCTGCCAGCATATCACAAATGACCCTGTCCTCAGCGTTTTGTTTGTTGTTGTAAGCTTGTATGTCTTTGTTTGGAGCGGACGTCATGGCATAATTTTTACGTTATCCTGTACACAAGTCTACTCAAAAGCTTTTAGAATTGCAAGTATAGCAGCCTAAGGCCTGTATATCCTAGATATTGAAATCCTATCAGAATCATCAACTGCTGGTTTAGTACTTTTATATCGGGCTTTTGCACGATTCTTTTCATTTCTAAACACTTTAGTCGCTATTAGGGCTCAAGAAAAGTTTTGCGAAATATCATTGAAGGTCAATATCTGTTGCATTTTTTGCAAAATACTGAAGGCAAAAGCTAGTATTGCCAGAAGCAATTGCGAAATATCAAAAAAGGAGATGAAAGCTTATTGAAATACAATTTCCTTTCCCTATGATTAAGAGGAACCTTTGCGACATAAAATAAAAGCAAAATGAAAAAAAGAATAATCCTAATTGCTGTGCTTGTTAGTACTTGCATCACTTCAATTTCGTGCAAGAAAGAGCACAAGTCAGATCCTGTTCCTTCAAAGTCTCCCCAAGAACTTTTAACATCTGGTCGTTGGTATTCTGTTAAGACTACAACTACTATAGATGGTGTTGCTGTCACTTCTGTTCCCGAGCCGTGTGAGGAAGACAATATCACATTGTTTATGGATAATCAAATATCCATTTTAGATATTGGGTCGATCAGGTGTGATGGGGAAGATGCAGATCCTCAAATAGAAGAATCTAATTATATGATCTCAACAGATGGTAAAACATTGAAAATGTATGATGGTCAAGACACATTGGTTACTACCATCGAAGAGCTTACCGTGTCGAGATTGGTATTAAGAGCTTTGTTTGTGAAACAGGGAGAAAAGAAGATCGAAAACATTGTTGAATATAGGAACGGGAAATATAGTGAAATCTTGTATTCAAGTTTATCAGCTCAAAGCAAAAAGGAAAAACGGCCATAGTTTTAACTAGAAATCTCAATAGACTTTGTTGTGAGAGCCTCAAGAGCAATACTAATGAGGATTTAGGAATCGAAATGAGAGCTCAATTTAGTAAACTAATTGAGCTCTCATTTTAACATCTATGAATGTAGCCGATTTGGAGAACTTTAGTGGGAGACAAAAGAGCCTAGAGTGATTTTCAATATATTTTATGTTTAGCTCTACTTAGCTTTTCCTACATTTAATAATATAAAATGGATAATTCTCCTCCACCTCGATGATTTCATATAGTCCAACTTTGCCAAATTCAGCCTGAATTGATGCTTTGTCATAGAAATACATCTTCACGCCTTCAAATATTTCGTAACGGTCTTCACTCAAGAACTTGCCTTTACCATAAGTTGAAGCCTCTTTTGAAATAGCAATAAATACCATATAGCCCTTTGTTGACAGTTGGTTGTAGCAGTCTGATATCAGTTTTTGCCTTTCATGAGTATCAAGTAGAAGGATTAAAGCATAGCAAAATATGCCATTATATACGCAATCGTCAAAGGGCATATCGCAAACGGAACCATGATAGATCGTGGTGTTAGTTCCATAATGTTTTTGCGCCATAGCAATCGCCGTTTTTGAAATCTCAATGCCAGTTACCCTTATCCCGTGATCTATAAAGATTTGTGCATTTCTGCCATAGCCAAATCCAGGAATCAGGATGTTTTTAACCGAATGTTCCACAAAAAAGTCCTTTGTCAAAACAGCAGACTTTGCGGGCTCAAAGCCCCACATTTCCTGTTTCTCGATGAAGCTGCTCTCCCAAAACTCAGGTTTTTCGTTTGTCATGATCGCTATTTGTGAATATTCGATGAAGTTTGAACACAAGCGTATTAATTTCTAATTACCTAAAAGAGTTCAATAATGAAAAGAATTCCTATTCCACATTCCGATGGGCTACACCCATCGTTGGTATATTGCGCCCTTACAAGGCTCGGGATCATGGCACTTTATTAATTCGTATAATATCGTTTCGATGTTAAGGTTTTATTTCGGGTTTGCCATTATGCCCTGCAAGAGCCTGTTCCGAGCAGCTGAAGTGTTCTCCTCCAGCATAGGGTACAGCCTTATGACACTGACAGGTACGACTACTGGACTACTCCCAAACATATCGCTCGTCATACTCCACGTTATACTTTTTAAGAAATACACGATACTCATCTTGGAAAGAATGTTGACGATGGTGTTCATGTTGGTTGGCAATGTAGACTACCACAGCATCGATCTCTGAGGGATTTACCGAAAATGCCCCATAGCCATCCTGCCAATAGAAGTTTTGATAGGCAGCTCCTTTTGTTTTGATCCATTTGGAGGAGTGCGATTTCAGTTCCTCCACAAGCTTCATTAGGGCTATCTTTTTGGAAAGTAGGCAAAGGATATGGATGTGATTAGTAAAGCCACCAACTTTTATCGGATAACATTCGAGTCTGTTGCAGATACCTCCAAGGTAGTTATGTAACTCAGCTTCTATAGTGGAGTTGATCAGTGGCTCCCTGTGTTTGGTGCCAAATATAATGTGTACATAGTTTTTCGCCAGAGACTGCCCCATGCATGGTCTATTTTATTTTTGGATCGTTAGTTTTTATACACTTTGGTTAAAGTTTAAGACTATTTATTCATACAAGTTTATTCAAAAGCCATTAAAATTCCAAATGACTTATTATCTATGAATACTTTTATTTGAAGTTTACTTTAAAGCCCTGAAGGGGCGTTATCACTTAGCATAGGGTGCAGCCCTATGAAGAAGAAGATCCATTCCTAGTTTTCCGATGGGCTACCCCCATCGTTGGTATATTACGCCCTTGCAGGGCTCGGGATCATGGCACTTTATTAATTCGTATAATATCGCATTGATACTAAGCTTTAATTTGAGGTTTACTTTCAAGCCCTGAAAGGGTGTCATTCCATAGCATAGGGTGCAGCCCTATGGCTATTTCCCGCATTCCCCAAAACAAAGCCCCCGATCTCTCGGAGGCTTTGCGTTTGTTTAGGCAAGAAAGACATCAGCCCAAAGGCTTCAGTGCTACGTTAAGCTCAAGCACCTGTGCAAGCTTGATATTTAGCACCTGAGAAAACGTCTCGTAACCCTCCAGTCGTACCTCAAAGGTCATCGAGCCTGCCTTAAACTCCTTGATCTCGTAGAAACCGTTGAGGTCACTAAAAACCTCCTCATCGGCAATCTCCAAGAGGTTGCAAAAAGCCCCCTGTAGCGGTTCATGCGTACCAGCACGGCTCACTTTGCCACGTAATACCGTATGCCGCACAGGCAGTTTATCCACCCTTTTGGCCAATAAGAACTTGTCGACCATCTCGCCATGGCTTTCTTCATACTCAGCCACGAGGAGGTTGTTGATGTTCAGTACCACCTCATCGATAAGCACGACCAACTCGTCCAGTGAAGAGCTCGCCAGTCCCTTTGCGTTTTTCGCGAGGGCAGGGGTGGCGATGCTCCCTTCAGCGAGCTTGATCGCCTCCTCCAGAGCCTGTACATCAGCCTCCCTGATCCTGTAAGCCTCCAGCGCTGCAAGGTTCTTGCGAAGTACCGTGACCACGTTTTTAGCGATGAGGATCTGTGACGACTGGGGCACGTTAAAGCTGTCGTCGGTAATATTCAATGTTGCCAACGCTTCGTGCATATTTGCCTTGCGCGCCCAAGTCACCGCTTTGAGACAGAGCTTAATGCAAAGTTTCTTGGTTAGGGTGAGCTTTGCATTTTTTGCATCGGTCAGACCCTTAGTATCCGCGCTTTGATTTTTGGAGGCCTTTTCAAACTGAGCCTTGAGAGAAAAGAAGCTGCTCACCTCTTCCTTAAGTACAGGAAAGTCGTCCCATACACTTGCATGATCAGGGAAGAATAAAGCGAGCTTCCCGTAAGAATTAGATTTAGCCAAAATCGACTTGTTCATAATAAAATAAATTAAATGTTATTTGTACCCTCAAAACGAAAGGCACACACGCTTTATTGTGTAGCACAATAATTTTTTTAAAAAATATTTTCAGGACAGTAGCATTCCTACATTTTGCCTTAGTCCATGTTCTCCAAATGAGCAAGGAATAAATAAATACAATTGATGCGCTTCTGGCATCGATTGGTGAGCCTCCTTCGTCGATTGATTGGGGTCTGGCGCCGATTGATGCATTTCTGGCCTTGATTGATGGGCATCTGGTATCGATTGATTGCCTTCAGGTGTTGATTGATGCACTTCTGGCGCAGATTGATGGTCCTCTGGCACAGATTGATTGACGTCTGGCGCCGATTGATGCGTTTCTGGCATCGATTGATTGGCTTCTAGGTGTGTAAAGGAGAGGTATAAAGAGCACTTGAAGGAAGCATTGGAGATGTTTGCCTGCATGTAAAAGCCCGTGGATATGTAACAAATTTCTCAGGAAGCGCTATTGAAATAGCGGGGGCATTACAAAGGGTTAAAATCATTAAATGCTTATTCAGGAGTATTCACCATGTGGAACGCCACCTGAGGAAAGCAAGAAAACAGTTCCTTTTTCAGTTGATCGTCTATGGGGAGTTTATACACGGCATCGTTCATGCATTGGAGCCATGCAATGGCTTTGCTTTCGGTGATTTCGTGCGGCAAATGCCTTGCGCGCATTTTGGGGTGTCCAAATTCATTGGAATACAGTGTTGGCCCTCCCAAAAACTGAGTCAAGAACAAGAACTGTTTGTTTTTGATCACCTCTTTGGGAGTCTTGCTGAAGAGTGGACTCAGTCGTTCGTCAGCAAATACCTGATCGTAAAAACTGTCAATTAATATTTGAAGATTTTCAGCGCCTAACCTTTCATACAAACTTCTTTCGTTTTCCATATTGCCAGAGTTTCAATCTCCAAAAATACGTCAATGTAATTGCTTTGCCTATGAGTTATGTCATTTTTACTTTGCTATAGATCATTTGCTGAGAGAGGGGTGGAATGCCGATAAATATGTTGTTTTCTTTACTCTTTCATCTTCACTCCTTTATCTTCAGTACAAAAATGTTTCTATTCCTGTTTTTAACCCAGAATACGTATTTGGGGTTTTGGCGAGACGGAATGGTACAAAAAAGTCATGAGACACGGAGTTTTTCTGAGTGAAAAGCTAGTAGTTCTAGCTTGAATGAAGAAAAACGAGTATCGAAATGAATTTGATTAGCATTTTGTCGCAGTAAATTTCTAATGCGTATTCTAGGTTTAATTGTTCTTTAATCGAATTGAAGATGGGGCAATGCTCATGCATGCTTCAGTTCTCTTCATTTTTTCAGATGAAAACATTTACTATGCAATATAAAAAGGTTTACAAATCGTTTTATATTGGGTTCTTGAAAATAATAAAGCCTCTTGTTGTTTTGATACAGCAAGAGGCTTTTTGTTTGTCGTGGTTAAATCAATATTTGACCAGTTTATGAAATATCCTGAGATCTCCTTTTTGAAGGGTTAAGAGGTAAATACCAGAATTTTTAGCTGTAATGTCTACTTCAAACGATGAACTGTTTGTAAATCCTTTGGATACCATTTTGCCTTGTTGGTCAGTAATGAACCATTCGCCATTTGTAACGGAAACATCAGTTAGCTCAATACTGTACTTGCCGTTACTTGGGTTGGCACTGATCATCATTCCATTCGACAGTGACTCATCATTGACAGCACTTACATCTTTCGTTTCTTCATAAGCACCAATATCAATTTGGCTATCTCTTGTTTCGCCTCTTTGGTCAATGCCAGGAGCTCCACTTCCTGATGTTCCCGCATTGGCCGCAGGGCCTGGTTTTAATATTTTTACGGTTTTGGTAATACCGCCATTGTCAGCCAAAGTTTCATTGCCAAATACTAAAGCTGCCGACACCGAAACTTGGTTGTTGGTGCCGTTAGTGATATTAACGATAGGCACGTCTCCGAGGACGCAGTTTTGAGCATTCATTTTCCCAGTCACTTGGCTACTTGTATTACCCGTGATGATGTCGTTTACGAGAAATAATTTGGTATTAACATCGTCAGTCGTGATGGCGTTGGGAGTATTAGCCGTAAACGTGCAGTTGATGAAGGTTCCTGAACTACCATAGTTGAATACTGCGCCACCATCGTTTGATGAGTTTCCATAAAACGTACAATTCGTAAAAGTGCCAGTTCCATACAAGGCCACGGCCCCTGCGGTGTTGGTAGTAGATTGATTGCCTGAAAAGGTACATCCTGATACGGTTAAAGGGCCACCATTACTCCAAATCGCCCCGCCTTGTCCCATACCTCCGACAATTTTATTGTTTGTAAATGAGCAGTTGCTGATCGTAGTTGTACCAAAATTGGAAATAGCAGCCCCTCCATTACTAATTTGACCATTTTGTAAAACTAGATTTTGAAGTATTACAGTAATATTGTTTTGGATCTCGAAGATCCTGTAAGCGCTGTTTCCTGAAATTGTCAGTCCTCCAGTACTTGGCCCCGCAATAGTCAAACTTTTTTTGATGATCAAAGTGCTGTCTAATGTGATAGTGCCCGAGATACTCGAAGCCAATATCACGTTGGCTGACGAAGCATCCGAATTGGCACTTATGATCGCTTGCTTAAGAGACCCAGCTCCAGAGCTGTTGGTGTTAGTTACATTATATGTCGCGGCCCATGAACTCACACATACTACACTGATCAAAAATATTGTAGATAGTTTTTTCATATTTATATGGATTTAAATTCATACAAAAATATAAAAATATTCATTACTGCTATGTTTTGCTATGGATATGTTTTAAGGCGCAGGAGTGATAATGAAATATAAGGTTTTAGGGGGGTAGGAGTTGATTAAAATAAAAAGGGGCTGGCATTTTGGCCAGCCCCTTTTTTGATGGATTATTTAAATTCTTTAATTAACAATGTGTTCGTTCCAAACGAATTGAAACAACCTGGATCGAAATAAGCACCTGTAGCAGAGCCATAAACTGTTTTAACCCAGACACTGGCAGTGTGTGTGCCTGCAGATAGGCCATTGAACAATCCTGTTATGTTTACAGGTAGGTATTCTGTAGCTAATGTGCTTCTGAATAGAGCGGTAGCATTACCAATGGTGGTTGCAGTATTATCAACCCTTAATTCGTAGATAGCTCCAGTTGCTCCACCTGCAAATGCATCAACCATAACATTGCTCTGCCAGTTTAATTCAAGATGAGTACCAGCAAGTGTTTTGGTAAAAGTGCCAAGGTCAGCAATTTTTTGATAAGAAGTAGTTACTGCGGCAAGCTTTTGGCAACCTAAAGGCTGTATCGCAGATATTTTTGTTGTGAAATCTTGCCATGAAGCATTGCCGTTAGCATCAGAAGTTAACACTTTGTTAGCACCTTGTGTACCATCTTTAACAGAAAGTGTAGTGTTAACAGCTACAGTACTACCTATGTCTAACACGCTAGCGTTATTCCAAAGGAATTTGTATGTATCAGTGGTGTCATTGTACTGTAACCCCCAACCTGGATAAGCTGGTGAATGTTGGATCACCATCTTTGTCGGGTTTGAAGTTCCAGAGTTAAACAATACGATTTTATTGTCTTGCCAAGTAGCTACACCGTTGGCATCAGAAGTTAACACTTTGTTGAGACCTTGTGTACCATCTTTGATCGTAAAGCCAGTATTTACAGCCACTTTATTGCCGATGTCTAATACACTTGAGCCATTCCACAGATATTTAAAAGTATCTGTAGTATCATTGTACTGCAAGCCCCAATTAGGATAAGCAGGAGAGTGCTGTATGATCATTTTGTTTGGGTTTTGGGTACCACTACTAAACATCATGACTTTGTCTGCTGTAAAATTGGGTGTTAACCATTTTGCATTACCATTTACATCGGAAGTCAACACTTTCCCATCTCCTTGAGTACCATCCACAATCGCCAAAGGCTTATTGATTTTTACAGATTGAGCACCCAGATTGACATCTAACACACTTGTGCCGTTGCTCAAGAATGTGAAAATGTCTGCAGTGTCTTTGTACTGAAGTCCCCAATTTGGATAAGCAGGTGAATGTTGAATCGCCATCTTGTTTAGGTTTTGAGTACCACTGGCAAACAAAGTTACTTTACTAGCATTGTTAGCTTCTAAAGCGAAGGGTACAGAAAGCAAAGGTGTAGTGCCTAGTTCTACAAAAGCAGAACCACCAGCAGGATCTATCTCCACTTTCGAAAATTTATTGCCAGTAGACCAATTGATATTGGCAAAAACGCCAGAGATCACATTGCCTGCGCCAATGTTGACTGCATATAGACCAAAAGCGTTGGTTTTTGTAAGAAAACTCTCTGAGTACACAGCTGTACCTGGAGTGCCGTCTAGTATGGTTATCCTCAAGCTAATGTTTTGATTAGCAAGCGGAGAGCCAGAAGTAGAACGTGCTACACCCTGATAATTGAATTTTTGTGGTGCTTGCGAGAAAATATTGCTGGTAAATAGTGCAGCAATGATGATGTTGAGTAAAAAGAAATGTTTCATGATAGATATGGAGATTTAACGAATTTTTTGAATGTTGTAAGTTTTGCTGATAGCCGAGCCATCTTTGTTGAATTGAATCTGAAGAGAGTATTGACCTTTTACTGCTTGTGTGAAATCTACTGCAATTGGATTTTGTCCGTTTGGGGCTTCAGAGTCTTGTTGAGAGACAATTTTGCCACTCATGTCCCTTACCGTGTATACGACCTTTCCGAAAATACCCTCTTCAATCTGAATATTCACTAGATCCATTGTTGGGTTTGGGTATACAGTGATCATAGACTGTGCCTGATTGAGCGTGGATTCGTCAATAGACGTAACCAAATTTACAGGTTGCAGAAGCCCTTCTGTTACAATAATCGAACTTGTTGAATAGGTGTTTACTGATAACATCTCTCCTATGGACCACTCATGAACCATCTGGTTAACTACAGTGGAGCTGCCAGATGCGTTGAGTATGCTTTGTCCATATACAGATGAAGTTATTAATGTACCTAATGAAAGAACATAGTATTTCTTTTTCATGTGATATTAATTTGATTTAAAACAAATAGAATGCTCTAATCTTTGATTAAGACTAGATGATATACAAGCATGGTTTTGATACCATTTGTGAGTACATTTTTGGGTTGAAATATATTTCTCATGCGATCAGTATCGCAAATACGGGCAGATATTAGAGTAATGAATGCTTACCTTAAACCATTAGAAAGTTTAAATTAATACCCTATACGGAAGAATAGAGCATATTTTAGCTCTGGCTTAGAGGATACAAAGATTACACACATATCCGAAATATGGACATAGTAGAATACAGTATTTTTGTGATGTTAATAATAATTTAATGGTAATAGCTCTCTAATCTACTAGTATGATTAGACACAAACGAGTATGGCACTGCTGCCATTTTTGATGCACGGTACTGAAATATATTTCGGGTGCAATTTTCATTAAAAAATATGTAATAAAAAACTATTAATCGATAAATTAGATGGTTGGTATTAAATGTCGTATAAATAGCGTGAATAATCGTTTAAAATATTATCAGTATTTGTATGTTTTGAGCTAAATATCTATAAATGAAGCCTTCCCAAACATGTTGGATTCTATTGCACATTTTTCTATAATAAATTCAAGAGTGCCTTGCAGCTTTAACCCAGAATACGCATTTGGGGTTTTGTCGCAGTAAATTTCTAAGGCGTCATCAGGGTTTAAGTCATATAGTAGTTAATGGTTAAGTTTTGTTTCGTTGTTTTCCAATGTGTTTTTTAAGCGATCGAGTGCTTTCTCATAATCTCGGTGCAGTTTTTTGTCTGTGATCAATCCTCTGATTCTACCGAATGGATATGAGAGGGGAGCATCTACTGTCCAAGTTGTTTTAGTGCCTGATTCGGTACTTTCAAATTCCCACAAGCCATCAGCATTGCTCTCAAACGGTTTTTTAAGAACGAGGAGGTTTTTGATGTATTTGTTTGGAGAGAGTTCTATGATTGTATTGCTGCCAACACCTATAATTTCACCTTGCCAAGCAATGGTGCTGCCCTTGGTGCCAGTGCTGCCCAAGTAGTCGTATTTGGCTGTTGAATCGCCTTTGTTCCATGGGCTCCAGATCACCCATGTGTCGAAAGATTTCACCTGTTGGTAGGTCTGTTCTAACGGTAGTTTAATGGTGATACTTTTTTTGAAATGAAATTTCGAACTCAAAAAAAGGGGAAGTATTAAAATGATAAATAAAAGGATGAGTACAATGCCAATAACCGCCTTTTTAAATTTCATAATTTTGGACTGGATTAATTATTAAAAATATCAATCATAAATTTAATGGACACATCTGTAAAATCATAGTGTTTGAAGTGTTTTGTAGGAGACAAACTGTAGTAAATCTGAACTAGATAGATGGTCTATGACATATTTTACAATTTTTTAATGTTATAAATAATTTCCTTTTCTATCTTTGCATGATTTTGCATACACATAAATGAGCTACAGCAATCCGAACAAAGCGTATTTGTTATTAGAAGATGGTACTTATCTGGAAGGTGAGGCCTGCGGGGTAAAGGGTACTACCGGTGGTGAGATTTGTTTCAATACCGGTATGACGGGTTATCAGGAGATTTATACTGATCCTTCTTATTACGGTCAAGTCATTATTAATACGGTTTCCCATATTGGAAATTATGGAGTAGAAGCAAGCGAACAAGAATCTTCCGCACCTAAATTTGCGGGTTTGATTTGCAAAGATTTTGCAGACGTATTTTCTAGGAAAGTTGCTGAAAGCTCTTTACAAGCGTATTTTGAAAAACACAATGTAGTAGGTATTCATGGCGTTGACACGCGTATGTTGGTGCGTCATATCCGTAACAACGGCGCACAGAACTGTGTGATTTCAAGTGAGAGCGGAGATTTAGCTTTTTTGAAAAAGAAATTGTCGGAAGTTCCTCCAATGGGTGGACTAGAGCTTTCATCCATAGTTTCTACTAAAGAACCCTATTTTATAGGAGAAGAATCCGCACCATACAAAGTTGCTGTACTGGACTTAGGAATCAAAACCTCGATTTTGAGTAATATTGCAACAAGAGGCGCTTATTTAAAGGTGTTTCCAGGAAAGACAACGTTTGCGGAAATGGAAGCATGGGGACCTCACGGATACTTTATATCTAATGGCCCTGGTGATCCTTCAACTATGCCGTATGCAGTAGAAACTGTTAAGAACATTTTGGCAGCAGATAAGCCCCTTTTTGGAATCTGTCTCGGACACCAAATTTTGGCGCAAGCGGTGGGCATCAGCACCTATAAGATGCATAATGGTCACAGAGGGTGTAATCAACCAGTAAAGAACTTGATCACAGGTAAAGGAGAGATTACTTCTCAAAACCATGGTTTTGCTGTGAATATGGAGGAATTGAAAAAATCTCCTAATGTAGAACTGACACACATCAATTTGAATGATGATACCGTGGAGGGAATTAGAATTAAGGGTAAAAGGGCTTTCTCTGTACAATATCACCCTGAATCATCTCCTGGGCCACATGATTCAAGATATTTATTTGATGATTTTATAGCTTTGCTTAAAGCTTAGAATAGTATGCTCAATATCTGAGGTTTAACCATGGGTATTGGGTCAATTAAAATGTTTATTTTTAACTTTTAGATAAATTAACTTTTCTTAAAAATGGCTTACATTGAAGAAATCGTTGCCCGTCAGATATTTGATTCTCGTGGTAACCCTACTGTAGAGGTAGATGTAATTACTGAAAATGGTGTATTGGGTCGTGCAGCAGTTCCATCTGGTGCATCAACAGGTAAACACGAAGCGGTAGAACTTCGTGATGGTGATAAAAACAGCTACATGGGCAAAAGCGTTTTGAAAGCTTGTGCTAACGTAAATGATTTGATTGCTAACGAAATTTGTGGTGTATCTGTATTTGAACAACAAATGATCGATAAGATCATGTTGGATTTGGATGGTACTCCAAACAAAGCAAAGTTGGGCGCAAACGCTATTCTTGCAGTTTCTCTTGCATGTGCTAAGGCTGCTGCAGAAGAGGCTGGTATGTCTCTTTTCCGTTACATTGGTGGTGTGAATGCAACTACACTTCCTGTGCCGATGATGAACATCATAAACGGTGGTTCTCATGCTGACAACTCAATCGATTTCCAAGAATTCATGATCATGCCTGTAGGTGCTGAGTCGTTCACACACGCTATGAAAATGGGTTCTGAAATTTTCCACAACCTTGCAAAAGTGTTGAAGGAAAAGAAATATTCTACTAACGTAGGTGACGAAGGTGGTTTCGCTCCAATGATCCCTTCTAATGAAGAAGCTATCGAGTTGGTATTGAAATCAATCGAAAAAGCAGGTTACAAGCCAGGCGAGCAAGTAATGATCGCAATGGATGCTGCTGTTACTGAGTTCTATGACGAGGCTACAGGTCTGTATCACTTCCACAAATCAAATGGTATGAAGAAAACTTCAGACGAAATGGTTTCTTATTGGGCTGAATGGGTTAACAAATACCCGATCATTTCTATTGAAGATGGTATGGCTGAAGACGACTGGGCTGGTTGGAAAAAACTAACAGAAGCAGTAGGTTCTAAGACTCAACTTGTAGGTGATGACTTGTTTGTAACTAACGTAACTCGTTTACAACAAGGTATCGATCAGAAAGTAGCTAATGCTATATTGGTTAAAGTAAACCAAATCGGTTCTTTAACTGAGACAATCAATGCAGTGAACTTGGCTCACAAAAATAGCTACAAATCTATCATGTCACACCGTTCTGGTGAAACAGAAGACAATACCATTGCTGACTTGGCAGTGGCATTGAACTGTGGACAGATCAAGACTGGTTCTTGCTCACGTTCTGACAGGATGGCTAAGTACAACCAATTGCTTCGTATTGAGGAAGAATTGGGTGATGCAGCATATTTCCCAGGTAAAAAATTGTAATCCTTGTTTAAAACAAAAGGATTATAAAACAAAAAATCCCCGCCAACCAGCGGGGATTTTTTGTTTTATATGATATGTGATATAAAACCTATACCTTAATTTAAGAAATTCTTAAGAGAGTTTGATCTGGAATTGTGCTTCAGCCTTCTTGTGGCTTTTTCTTTGATCTGCCTCACTCGTTCTCTTGTAAGGTCAAATTTATAGCCAATCTCTTCCAGTGTCAAAGCTTTTTGGTCGTTAAGGCCAAAGTAATAAGCGATTACATCTGATTCCCTTTGCGTAAGCGTAGACAGAGAACGCTGTATCTCTTTACGTAGTGAGTCGTACATTAGTCCAGCATCAGGTCTTGCTTGATCGTTATTTGGCAGAATGTCCAAAAGATTTGACTCTTGTCCAGTGGCAAAGGGTGCATCCATAGAAATGTGTCTCCCTGAAATTCTGAATGATTCTTGTACCTCAGCAGAAGAGATTTTCAAGACTTCGGCAAGTTCTTCAGAAGATGGTTCTCTCTGAAACTTTTGCTCTAGGTCTGAAAATACTTTATTTACTTTTTGAATAGTTCCAACCCTGTTAAGTGGTAGTCTCACGATCCTCGACTGTTCCGCAATAGCTTGCATAATAGACTGTCTGATCCACCAAACCGCATAAGAGATGAACTTGAAACCTCGCGTTTCGTCAAATCGTTGTGCCGCTTTGATGAGCCCAAGATTACCCTCGTTGATCAAATCGCCAAGACTTAAAGTTGTGTTTTGATATTGTTTCGCAACAGATACTACAAATCTAAGATTTGCTTTGGTAAGCTTTTCTAATGCTTGAAGATCTCCTTCTCTTATCCTTTTGGTGAGGACCACCTCTTCGTCAGCGGTGAGTAGTGCAGTTTTTCCTATCTCTTGTAAGTATTTGTCGAGTGATTCGCTTTCTCGGTTGGTGATTTGTTTGCTGATCTTTAGTTGTCTCATGAATCATTTTCAAAATGTTGTTAATAATTTGAGGGCATTATTACTCCTTAATGTAATAAAGTATGGAAATACCAGAGTAAATGTTTGTCGCTTTTTGGGGAACAGCTACTATGTATGTAAAATCCAGTATTGGAATAACTTAAGTTAGGCATTCTTATTTCTATAAATATACGACAATATTTGCACATATCCGAATGTTTCAAAATTAAAACTCTGATATTCATGGGGTTTTGTCCTCTCTTAGGCCAGCTAGGGGTTATTTGTGATTGAAAAAATTATTCTTGTAAAACAAAACCGTTCGGTTTATATTTGCGTTATGTTGACAAAGTCAGAAAAAACCAAATTGTTTATCATAGAAAAGTCTGCTGAGCTTTTTAATAAAAAAGGTTATGCTGGTACTTCTATGTCTGATATCATGCAGGCTACTGGTTTAGCTAAGGGAGGGATTTACGGGAATTTCGAAGGTAAGGATGAAATTGCAGGTCTAGCTTTTGACTTTGCACATGAGAAGGTTTTGCGAGAACTTTCTGTGTGTATTCAACAAAATAAATCCCCTTTAGATCGTCTGTTCGCTATTTTAGACTTTTATAAAGACTATACCGTTAACCCAACTGTAGATGGTGGCTGTCCAATTCTTAATTTGGGTGTGGAGGCGGACGACAGTCTACCATTTTTAAAAAAGAAAGTGAAAGGGGCTTTACTGAATATGTTGAACTCTTTAGAGCGAATACTTCATTCTGGAATTAATAAAGGGGAATTCAGGGTTGAGATTAATGTTAAGGAAGAAGCGGAACATATTTTTGCTCAAATAGAAGGAGCAATTTTGATGGCTAAGCTTATGGATGATCCAACGTTGTTGAATAGGGCTTTGGATAGATTGAAATCTCATATTGTTAAGAATATTAAAAATAAGTAATATTGCTAATATAGACCAATCGGTTTTTAATTTGATTTTATGAAAAAGATACTTAGTAGTACATCTCGGATTCGATTTCAAGATTGTGACCCCTACAATCATTTAAACAATGCAAAATATATTGATTATATGATCAATGCTCGTGAAGATCAGATCTTAGAACATTATAGCTTAGATATTTTTGCTAGGGCTCGAAAGGAGGGTAAAGCTTGGGTGGTAGCCTCAAACCAGATTGCCTATCTAAATCCAGCATTTACGATGGAAACAGTAACTATAGAGTCTCAGATGGTCAGCTATTCCGCCAAGGGTATTTTAGTAGAGGTGCGTATGTGGAACGAGGCACGAACTGAGCTTAAATCGTTCATGTGGGTAAGTTTTGTACACTTTGATCTAGTGAACAAGACTGTGATCCCCCACGATGATTTTTTAATGGAGTTATTTCATGATGTTTTGAGTCCAGTTGATGAGGAAGTTTTTGAGGAAAGGTTTAAAGTCTTAAAAAAGAAACCCCAATCTTTGGCGAGTTAAAACGATACGTCTGTACTTACATAGAAAAACAAACGATGTTCGCCAAGTTCATTAAATGAATATTCGGTGCGAAGGACGACGTCATAGGCGGTGACAATGTCTATGCCCAGTCCATAACCTTCTAGGCTGCGATTTAAGAGGTTTGCATTGCTGGGATCAAAGTTTTTCTTGTAGCCATATCCCAAATCGGCATAAGTGTTAAGGTATATGCTTACGGGGAATGATCGGAATTGATTCAATGGCATTAAATTGCC
Source organism: uncultured Cytophagales bacterium (assembly GCA_945957555.1). Taxonomy (GTDB): domain Bacteria; phylum Bacteroidota; class Bacteroidia; order Cytophagales; family UBA9547; genus CAMFLX01. The sequence goes on along the minus strand of CAMFLX010000008.1, from coordinate 4,826 downwards.
AAGATTTACTTGGTATTGAATCAGCTTTCTCTTAAGGTTAATTTTATTGTAAAAGTATGAACTTGCATCAACTACATAAAGGTCGTAGCCTCTAATATAGTCGTTTCCATAGCCAAGGGTCTTTAAATTGTAATATGGAATACGATCGCTAGCGCTGAGTAGTATTTTGGTCTTACTTGCAAGGTACCATTTGTGTCCTAAATCGTAGAATCGTGCGTGCGAAATCGAGACTTGGGTGTTTCTGTAATAGTCATTGGGCAACAACCCTGTGAATTTTAAATCCACTGTACTAAGGTGTCCCTTTGTGGCATAAGCTTGGATATTTCTTTTATCATGAATTAGGTTGTAGGTGAATGTGTTTAAATATGTGTGCGTGTTGTTAGTATTGAAGAACTTAGTATTTTTCAATAACACACTATCGTTCGCATAGTAGGAATTGAAGTCAAGCGTAGCTTTATGCGTTGTGAAGAATGATTTCCTATAGCTCGAACTTATATAGAAATAGGTTCTGTTGAAAAGGATATGCTCTGATTTATAAAATATTTGTTTGTTGTCCTTACTATTTAGCAATACCTGTTTGTTCTCAGAATAGCCTATCCCGAAGGTAATTCCCAATGTACGAGACTTATTGATGTATGGGATTGAGTAGCTGCCGCTTATATTTCTTGTGAATCCGCCTTGGGCATTGAGTTTAATGGTTTCGTTTCTGCCTCTTATGTTGTGTTGGGTGAGGCCAAGTCCATAGTTTACCCGCTTAAGGTCTTTGTTGCGTTGATACCACCATTCATTAAAGCTTCGATCAGCTAGCTCAAATACTATGTTAGGTATAGTATACCAACGCTCTGTTACCAAAACGTAGAGTTTTGTATTTGTTTTAAGCGTACTATCTACAGAGATTTGGACATTAACGAATAGTCCTGTGTTAAAGATTCTATTTCGATTTTTTTCTATAGCCTCGTTAAATATTTGATTTGGTACCGTCTTGCCTTCAGAAAGGTCCATTTCCCTTCTGATAATGAAATCTTTGGTTTTCTTGTTGCCAATAAGAGTTATTTCGCCGATATAAAAATCTATTTTGTCAGTATTATTATTAGGTTTTTGGCTAAAAGCGGCAAAGCAAAAGAGTAAAACTATATTAAATGCTATTTTCAAGAGGTTTGAAACTTAGAAAAGACCAATTTATGCATTAATAACTACAATTAATACGCAGGCTTGATACATGTTTTGAATATTTTTGGGTTATAGTTGGATTATTTCTATAATAGTAAAAAACTGAAATATTGGAATAGTTCAATTATTTGTTTCGATTTCAAGTACTATTGAATATTGGTATAGTTCAATTTTTATATCTGTTTGTATATGTATTTTGGTCTTTTAGGCTTATTGTTAAGGAATTTTGAATGTTTTGTGCAATTTTGGTGCTTGTTGGTTATATAAAAAAAATTATAAAAATAATTTGGAGGTAATTAAATTATTCCGATATTTGTAACATAAATTAAATCTTTAAAAATATGTTATCATTATTCAAAAATTTAAAAACAAAAAAGAAAAACAGCCATTTATCAAACTTGATCGCCGTCTCTAAATTGGATGGATCATTACATGGGGAAGAGATGGAATATTTGTATAAAGTAGGTGCTAGATACGGCTATTCTGCTTCAGATATCGATTCTTTTGTGAATGAGACGACTACTGTTGATGCGTATATCCCACAATCTAGAGATGAGAGAGTAGAATTGACTCTTGATTTGTTGGAAATGATCTCAAGCGATAAAGTAATCACAGAGGAAGAATTGGACTTTGTAACTAACTACGCTATTAAACTAGGCTTCAAAGTGGAGATCGCTGGTATTTTGGTGAGAAAAATGGCTATGGAATTGGTAAATGACAAGACCAGAGCTGAAGTTAAAGAAGCTATATTACCATTTTTGGTTTATTAAGCAAAAGAAATAACAACACGATGAATAATAACGGATCTATTTTAAAGTCCGTGTCGCTACTGAGATTGCGATACGGACTTTTCTTTTTTTAATACTTAATTCCTTTATGATTTTGAAACCTAACCTTGATAATTATCATTTTATATCGATTTATTTGTAGGTAATTTTAGAAAAATATTTTTTTGATTCGTTAATTTGTAGTTCACAATAAGAAACATGGATATCTCTAAAATTAGGACAGATTATACAAAAAAGACATTAGATATCGCTGATGTGCAAAGTGAGCCCCTTGTTCAGTTTGAATTATGGCTTAAAGAAGCCATAGGTGCTGAGGTTCATGAACCGACGGCCATGGTGTTATCAACAGTACATAATAATATTCCTTCATCAAGAGTAGTCCTTCTGAAAGATTTAAAAGAGGGTGGTTTTGTGTTTTTTACTAATTATGAAAGTCGCAAAGGTCTTGAAATGCTTGAGAATAGCCATGTGGCCCTGAATTTTTTCTGGCCTGAATTGGAAAGACAGGTAAGAGTAATCGGTATTGTGAAAAAAAGTAGCAAAGAATTATCAGATATATATTTCCAAAGTCGTCCGGAAAATAGTAGGGTAGGGGCTTGGTCTTCACCACAAAGTAAGGGCATTCCTAATCGGGAATGGCTAGAAGACCAAGAACAAGCTTATAGCCAGAAGTTTATGGGGAAAGACATTCCTCGTCCTGAATATTGGGGCGGTTATGTAGTGGAACCGCAACAAGTGGAGTTTTGGCAAGGCCGGGCAAGTCGCCTGCACGATAGGATACAATATACTAAAATTAACGATATTTGGAGTTTGGAAAGATTGGCACCATAAACATTTTTTGAATGAATATTGAACAGATTAAGACCCCTAGGGTAAGAAATTTTTTATCACAAAACTTTAAGGTGGATACGTGGGACCACCTCAAGGTTTATTTTGACAAATTACTTCATTATGAAATTAATAGTGTAGCAGCTCTTGAAACATGGCTACTTAATAGGAGTGAGTTAGAATCTATAATTTCTGAAGATCTGGGAAGGAGATATATCAATATGACTTGTTATACCGATAATGTTTCATATCGCGATGCTTTCAATGATTTTATAGAGAATATAGAGCCCAATATTGCTCCTTATTCCAATCAGTTGAATATCAAGCTTGCTCAATCGCCCTATGCTGAAAGTCTTAAATCGGTTGCAGACCAAATTATGTTGCAAAAAATAAAGATTGATTTAGAGATCTTTAGAGAAGAGAATATTCCAATTGCTACTCAATTACAGTCGAAGCAACAGGAGTATGGTGCGATTTGTGGAGCGATGACTTTGACAGATGAGGGAACAGAATACACCTTGCAACAAGCTGGAGTAAAATTACAGGACATTGATAGGTCTGTAAGGGAGCGTTTTTATCGTAAAATTAATGAGCGAAGATTACAAGATAAAGACCGTTTGAATGACTTGTATACTGAGTTGATCCAGCTGAGGCATCAGTTAGCTGTAAATGCAGGGTTTAAAAACTATAGAGATTATATGTTTAAAGCCATGCATAGGTTTGACTATACTGCCGAAGATTGTTTCAAGTTTCATGATGCAATCAAGAAGAGCATAGTTCCATTATTAAATCAAATAGCGCTTAAAAGGAAGGCAAAACTGAAGGTTGATGCCTTGAAACCTTGGGATTTGGCTGTTGATCCAGATAATAAACCAGCTTTGAAACCTTTTGAAGGTGGCGATGATTTGTTGCAAAAGACAATAAAGTGTTTCCAAAATATGAATCCTTTCTTGGGACAATGCCTTAATGTAATGAAGGACATGAACCATTTAGATTTGGTTTCAAGAAAGGCAAAGTCCCCAGGAGGTTACAACTATCCATTGGATGAGGTTGGAGTGCCTTTTATATTTATGAATGCAGCAGGCACAATGCAGGATGTTGTAACGATGTTACATGAAGGCGGTCATGCAGTACATTCTATTGTAACTAAGCCTTTAAAACTGTCAGAATATAGGAATCTTACCTCTGAAATCGCGGAATTGGCTTCTATGTCTATGGAACTAATGTCCATGGATCATTGGGATGAATACCTTTCTGATGCCGATGATCTGAAAAGGGCAAAATTTCACCATTTGGAACATGCATTAGAGACGCTTCCTTGGGTTGCGACAATTGATAAATTTCAACACTGGGTTTATGAAAATCCAAATCATACAATCGCTGAACGGACTCAAAAGTGGAATGAGATCCATTCAGAGTTTGGTTTGACCTGTTTAGACTGGTCAGGTCTGCAGGAATTTAAAGATAATATCTGGCAGAAACAGCTTCATTTGTTTGAAGTGCCATTCTATTATATTGAGTATGGAATAGCGCAATTGGGAGCTTTTGGAGTATGGAAAAACTGTAAGGAAGACTTTAATAAAGGTTTAACTCAATATCTCGAAGCGCTAAAGTTGGGTTATTCGGCTTCAATAAGTACCGTTTATGCTACTGCTGGGGTTAAATTTGATTTCAGCGAAGCTAATATCAAATCGTTGGTGTCTTTTGTAGATCAGGAGATGCAGGCTATCGCAGAATAATATTTTACATATAGGGATTCGATTAGTTTTGGATCCCTATTTATATTTGATAACTAACCATCTAAAGGCCCATTTCCAAGTAATTATGTAAGGACTTTTATTCTTAAATAAGTTTTCGATCTCACCCTTCTTGAAAGCCCTTGCAACCGATAGTGGAGCATCGTTTTTGAAGAGATAAGATTTTGAAAAGAGGATCCCTGCCCATTTGATGAAATAGTAAGCAAGCCAATGTCTATGTAGATCATTAATTATAAAACCTAATTGGCAGTGTTGCTCTAGGAGCTTGAAAAGTCGTAAAAGG
>CAMFLX010000007.1 GCA_945957555.1 uncultured Cytophagales bacterium | reverse complement strand
CAGCCTAAAAACTTACCATTTAATTCCGGATCGTTATGCATAATCTAAAACGTGAAAATTTAATCTACCACTGAGCAAATAACATATTATTTCAGTATATTCAACTCTTGATTGATTTTGCAAATATAAGCGTCCCTAGACTAAAATAAACTTTTTAATTTATTTCATTGTAAGCGCCTATAAATTACATTTTTCAATCAAACAGCTGATAAAGAGTAAGCTATTAGAATATCTTATCGGACAATTCTGGTTACTTAAAATTTATTTTAACATTAGTTAAACATTTGTAAACATTTTCTGTTTAAGAGCAAATAAAAAACATTAAACAATAATCGTATCTAAATAATGAAAATAGCTGTGGTCGGTTCAGGATTTGCGGGATTAAGTGCAGCAGCAATACTTGCCTCTAAGGGGCAAGAAGTATTATTGTTTGAGAAAAATTCTGACCTAGGCGGTAGAGCTCGCAAAATGGAAAAAGATGGATTTATATTTGACATGGGGCCCAGTTGGTACTGGATGCCTGATGTATTTGAAAAATATTTTAACATCTTTGGCAATACCACAAGTGACTTTTATGAACTCAAGAAATTAGAGCCATCCTTCACCGTCATTTATGGCAAGGACGACTTCTTAGATATTCCTGCAGATTTCGATGAACTTTGTACCCTTTTTGAAAGTATTGAAAAAGGGAGTGCTAGTCAACTCAAGAAGTTCATGATAGAGGCTGAGTACAAGTACAAGGTAGGGATCAACAATCTCGTTTATAAACCTGGCAACTCCCTTACAGAGTTTCTAAGTATGGACATCCTCAAAGGTGTTTTTAGGCTGCAAGTGTTTTCGTCATTTAGTGAGCACGTGAATCAACATTTTAAAAACCCGAAACTTAGAGCATTGATGGAGTTCCCTGTTCTATTTTTGGGAGCCATGCCCAGAGACACGCCAGCCTTGTATAGTCTCATGAACTTTGCAGGTCTTAAATTGGGCACTTGGTATCCAATGGGTGGCTTTGGCAAAGTGGTGGACGCATTTCATAAAATTTGTTCGGAGCAGGGCGTACAATTTTTCACTTCGGAAAAAGTCCAGCAGCTTGAAGTCAAAGCAGGGAAAATAAACAGGATCCATACGAATAAATACAGTGAAAATGTAGATGCAGTGGTTGGTAGCGCAGATTATCACCATATAGAAAACGCCTTACTTCCATCCAATGCACGCAACTACAGCGAATCTTATTGGGACAAAAAAACTTTTGCGCCCTCATGTTTGATCTTTTACATGGGGATCAATAAGAAAGTGAACAAACTCCGTCATCACAATCTATTCTTTGACGAAGATTTTAATCAGCACGCTGTGGAAATCTACAAAGACAAAAAATGGCCAGAGAAACCACTGTTCTACATATGTTGTCCCTCTAAGACAGACCATACGGTAGCACCAGTGGGCAGTGAGAACTTGTTTGTACTGATGCCCATAGCCACTGGACTTGAAGACAACGAAGAGACTCGTGAATATTACTATAAACTGCTAATGGAAAGACTCAAAAACTATACGGGAGATGATCTCACAGACCATGTGGTGTACAAACAAAGCTATTCGGTATCGAACTTTGTGGAAGACTACAACGCCTACAAGGGAAATGCCTATGGGCTTGCCAATACACTCTTTCAGACATCGGTATTCAAACCCAAACTGAGAAGCCCCAAAGTGAGCAATCTGTTTTTTGCAGGACAACTTACAGTACCAGGCCCAGGGGTTCCCCCATCAATCATTTCCGGCCAAGTAGCTGCCAATGAATTAATGAAACTCTTAAACGTATAATATATGAAGAATATTTTTGACCAAGTCTCCGCAAAGTGTAGCAAGATTACCACAAAAGCCTATAGTACCAGTTTTTCATTGGGAATCATTTTTCTTGACCACAAGTTTCATAAACCCATCTATAACATTTATGGATTTGTGCGATTTGCCGATGAAATCGTGGATACTTTCCATGACTATGATAAAATGTACCTGATCAGTAAATTCAGAAAAGATACCGTAGAGGCGCTGGAACATAAAATCAGCCTTAACCCGATCTTGAACAGCTTCCAGGAAGCAGTACATACGTATGATATAGAATGGGAGCTCATCGATGCCTTCCTCAAAAGCATGGAGATGGATCTGGAACAGAAGGATCATGACACTGTATCTTACAATCAATATATATATGGTTCTGCAGAAGTCGTGGGGCTTATGTGTCTCAGAGTGTTCACAGAAGGCGACAAAGCATTGTATGAGCAGCTTAAGCCATACGCTATGAAACTAGGGGCAGCATTCCAAAAGGTAAATTTCTTACGTGACTTGCAGGCAGACTTTGAAGGCATGGGAAGAACCTACTTCCCTACGGTAAACTTTGAGAGGTTTTCTGCACACGAAAAAGCGATCGTTCAAAAAGAGATAGAAGAAGACTTTAGTGAAGCACTGGTAGGTATTAAAATGTTGCCATTGAGCTCTAGAAGAGGCGTTTACTTGGCGTATTATTATTATAAAAAGTTATTTTCCAGAATCAAGAGCACCCCTGCTGAGGAAATAGTCACGGCTCGCATTAGGATCCCAAACTTCGAAAAAATGATTCTCATGTGCCAATCATTTGTGAGGTATAAGGTGGGGGCACTTTAGGAGAATTCAGACTTTATACAGTTGACTCTAGAGTTAAGGGGATTTTGTCACCTTACTCAATTGTTAATGATGTATTCTATTTTTTAAAAACCTGAATTCGGGATAAGTAATTGTTTATGAGTCAACGCACCGCGCATGCGGCAAAAGCGAGAGCTTTTTGAGCGAGTATGTGCGGTGGATTCAGAAAAGGTGACCGGCAAAACGAGAGCTTGCAAGCGAGTATTGTGGGCAGAGAAACTTGTATGCGGAGCATGCGTTTAACCATTCATCTAAAATTTAGATATTATGAGACAACACCTTATACTATTTACAGGACACTCCTTATTCCAAGTTCAGGTTAATCAAATAGATAATCACTGCTCAACGCTGAAATTCAATAACAATGCTTCATTTACTTCATCTATTACAAATTTATTGATATCCTCATAGTTTTGGGTTTCACTGAGGCCCAGCCATTCCAGCAATTCTGCTTTCCTTTCTGAACCATCAGGACTTTTTAAGATGGCAATATTCTCATAATGCCTCCATATACCTCCACTATCCTCAAGTGGGCACGCCCCCTCTCCTTGGGTGCAAATAGGGTACAGTACTTCCTCCTTGGGTTTCTTTCCGAGCTTAACAATATGAATCCAATCGTCACCAAAGTCATAGATATAGTAGATCTTCTTTTTGACACCAAAGACTTCTTTCAATGTCAATATTTCAGAATCCATCCTACTTTCTTGATCATAATCATCTTCGTCCATCAAAGCGATTTCTTTGTCGCCATAGGGAGTATCCAAGTTAAATTGGTACATGTGGCAATCTTCCCAGCCCATGGCTATTTGTATCACCACATGCAAATCATGAAAAGTCAAAGACTCTGGCACGACCACCTCTCGGAAAATGGGTGGGTGAGAATCTTTTAGGGTAATGTTAAACATGTAAGCCATAATACTTCTGAGGACTAGTCCTTTATTTAAACTGCTTTAAACTTTCTAATTTATATTGCTTGTACACAGACTCGAATGCTTTATTAATTGTTGGGACAGCAAATTATATATTTATGCCCAGACGGCAAATCCTGCACAAACAGAAAGGAAATGATCCGTATGCAAAAATTTACGATTGAGGACCTTTTACCTTTGTTTAAAAGCCAACATATCTTTATAAAACTGATCTTCATTGCATTCATCGTAGTCTCGGGCCATTACTAAAAACGAATCCGTTTGAGTAAACGATGGGGAGAAATCGCAGGCTGAAAGCCTCTTGATCACCTTAAGGTAGGTATCATAAACGCTTTTCTGAAGACCTGCAAGATCTTTACCTCCCTCATACACACGATCTACCAGCCGATAAGCCTCTTGAATCTCATCATCGTATAAATCTATATCAATCGCCCCTGGCTCATCGTCGTACCGCTCCGAAAAATAAAACATATCTGGGGCATTATAACACATCAATGGCTCATCAGAACTATACTGCTCTTGCTCAGAAGCTAAACCTATGCCGATGGTTGGCGGAAATGGTGCTTGCAGGCAGTATTCCAGCAACACAGAGTACACCGGCTCTTCTACGATGCTCACCTCTGCCACTATTTGTTGGTGTATTTGTGCTACCAAGTAATCTTCTATTTTTTGTAAGGCCCAATCAAGTGTTTGCCCCTCCTCATATTTTTTATACAAGACATCGGTAATTCCTGTATTGCGAACCTCTACGATCTTAGCCAATTCACCTTCTGCGTCATATTGAAAAAAGGCTTCACTCTTAAAATCATGATGATTGGGTTCAAAAGGAAAGAAATCAAAGAAATAGCCTGTCAACATATTCCCCTCTGTCTTGTAGGTTTTGGTCATCACTCCAGATTCATTAACCTCGGTATAGACATGCGGCATGCCTTCATTAAAGGTCAAATAAGACAGTGCTATAGGCTTCTTAAAATTATCGCGTATGTACAAGGTCGCACTTTTATACCCTTGAGCGCCATAGCCATACAAAGTATCGTAACTAAGAGTTGGCCCCAAAACCAATCGTTTAAAAAGTGTTCTCTTACGCTCCAAGTCTATATGGTACAAATAAAGATCGTCACGTTCCGGATCATATTCATCTGCGTTTATCAAAAAAGATACCCCCTCTTGTGACTGATTTTTCAGTTGCGAAAAGAAGGGCTCTATCTCATATAAATTGTAAATTGAATACATTTCCTTCAGTTCGCGATCGTCCGCATTTTCAAACATCGCGTTGAAGTTCTCTCCCATTGCATCAAACTCAGCCCTTAATTGTTCTATGTTCATGATCGTATCTTTAGGTGCCTTTTATAAAGCTCTCAAAGCTACTGATTTTATCGAGTACAAACTACACCCAAGCCTTTGTCTTTTTCAGGTGTGTGATATGGGCCAAGTGGTGCCTGCAATGCCATGAATAAAGTGCCGTATTTTCACGGAGACTGATCTCTCTACCATGCTCTGGATATACAAAAGTCCTTAAAAACTGTATCTCAGTCATGGTGTTCAACAGTGTACTCCAACGTTCGTGCAAGCCTTCTAAAAGCAACAGACTTGGTTGGATCGCCATGGTCTTGGTATCGGCCAACTCGGCCCAGCGGTCTTCCCAATAGGGCTTAATAATGGGCTTATCTTCCGTAAGAGCCCATTTAAACCTCATAAAACTATTCATGTGACTATCAGCACAATGGTGTATCACTTGCCGAATACTCCAGCCCCCCAGCCGATACGGAGTGTCCAATTGTTCGTTAGAAAGATGCAAGGTCTCCTTTTTGAGTACACTAGGAAACACCTGGATATCACCAATCCAAACACTAAGTACCTCTTTATGATACACCTCAGGAGCCGTAAACGGACCAATAGGAAATCTTAATTGTTCTAATGAAGCCATATTTGATACAACTTATCCTTATTCAAATTTATTCCAAAATCATAGATTTCAATTCCTCCAGCTTATCACTTTCCACCAAAGCTTCCAGTTCATCGCCTGTTTGCAATATTGTACCCCCACTAGGCACAAAATATTCTTCACCCCTTTTGACCGTGATGATCAAGCAACCTTTCAATATATTGATCGCTATGATAGATTTACCACTGAATACTGTTGGCACCACCAGTCGAATGCGTTTCCTTCCCGTTTGATCCAGATGACTGAATTCTGTTGGAGAAGTGATCCAAGTATCTTTGGGACCTTCTAATTTTAGAAGCTTGGTAGCTATGGGAATAGACCAACCTTGCAAGAGTGCCGAGGTGATTACGATAAAAAAGACTACATTAAAGATCCAAATCGCTTCTGGAATATGAGCCAACAAGGGGAATGTAGCCAATATAATAGGCACCGCACCTCGTAGCCCCACCCAAGAGATAAACATCTTTTCATTGAACGAAAACTTAAACGGAGCCAAGGATATAAATACCCCCAAAGGCCTTGCCACAAATATCAGGAACAAGGAAATCAGCAATTCGGAGGTAAAGATAGATATGATTTGGTGTGGGTACACCAAGAGTCCCAAGGCCAAAAACATGATCACTTGCGACACCCAAGCCATACCGTCAAAGAAACGAAAGATGTTCTTCTTATGCACAATGGAGGTATTGCCTACGATCATACCAGCGATGTATACGGCCAAGAAGCCACTCCCGTGAACAATCGCGGTAAAGGAATACACAAAGAATGCTGCGGCAAATACAAATACAGGGTACAGCCCCTCTATGGAGATTTTAAGCCTATTGATAATGAACACAATTCCTTTTCCGAGTAATAGACCCAAGAGCAGTCCAATACCCATTTCCTTTACAAAGTTAATGGCCAGTGAGAGATAAGAGATTTCGCCACTTTGAATGATCTCGATAAAGCTAATGGTCAAAAACACTGCCATAGGATCGTTGCTACCAGACTCTAGCTCTAGCAAAGGAGTGATCTTACCTTTGATCTTGAGCTTGCGTGCACCGATGATCGAAAACACTGCTGCGGCATCGGTAGATGCTACAATGGAGCCCAACAGAAAACTGATCGCAAAAGATTGCTTGAATATAAAATGAGTAAACAGCGCCACAGAGGCCGCAGTGAGTACTACACCTACGGTAGCGAGACTTAAGGAAGGCCAAAGAACAGGCCTAACTACTTTCCAATGTGTGGAAAGCCCACCCGAAAAAAGGATAAAAACCAAGGATACAATTCCTATATTTTGTGCCAAGCGAGGGTCATCGAAATAGATGCCCCCCGGACCTTCAGAACCTGCCAGCATGCCAACGCCTAAAAACAAGAGCAAGACAGGAATGCCTAAGTTATTGCTGATACGTGCTATGAAAATGCTGAGGATGATCAGCACCGAAAAAACTAAAAGTAAAGTATCTATAGAATACATATAAAAGATGCGTTATTTGAATGAATTACCACAAAAGCATTATCAGTGGCTATGTGGCATTAAAAAAGAAAAGTTTGAGAGCTCTATCTCTGAGACTATGAAGCTGTCAATTATCGCTATAGCAAAAGCTGACAATATCGTAGATAGACTGGCACTACAGGTGTATATGCCACTAGACGACATACCAGCAAGGTCGATACCGATGTCAGAAAATATAGGATTACGCCAAAGGGGCTACTTTGTGGCGCACAAATACGGGCACCAAAAGTTAGGTCCTCATTTTGAGGGCTGATGGGTAAGCTAGGCAGCTCTATGGAGTTTTTGAACTGTATGAGTACACTGGGGTCTCCTATGCTACTTTTATAGCTATAAACATAAAGACCTGAATCGTTCGTACTTGTGGATGCCAGCATGAACCTCAGTACCGTAAAAAGTACGATACTCAAAGTTACTCCAGTCAGACCCAATATCCAGTTTTTAATATTCACAAAACGATACTTATACTCCAAATCTAAACAATTATTCCTGCAATTAAAACCATAATTGAGCCACTATATCCCCTATATGCTAAAAATAAGTACTTTTGTGGCCTGATCATAACTCTTAAAGACGAAGAAGACATATCTTATGCATACTTTGGAACAATTACAATCTGGGGCTCTGATAGGCACTCTGCATCTGAAGCTTGCTTGTGGGCTTACTAAATTCCCTCAAGAAATCTTTGCACTTTCAGACACTCTTGAGCTCCTTGATCTCTCTGGTAACCAGCTATGTGAACTTCCTGACGATATGTTTCGCTTTAAGAAACTCAAGATTGCTTTCTTCTCCGACAATTTGTTTACAGAATTCCCTCGGTCTTTGGGACTATGCCCCGAATTGGAAATGATCGGATTCAAAGCCAATCAAATTAAGACTATTGCCGAAGAAGCATTACCTCTAAAAACACGCTGGTTGATCATGACCAATAACCAAATCAAAACCTTACCCAGATCTATTGGTACTTGCACGCGCATGCAAAAACTCATGTTGGCAGGTAACCAGTTGGAGTCACTCCCTGAGGAGATGGCCCATTGCGTAAACATAGAGCTGTTGAGAATCTCTGCCAATCGATTCCAATCTCTACCCGACTGGCTGCTTACCATGCCTAAACTCTCTTGGCTCGCTTATGCAGGTAACCCTGCCTTTGAACATCAGGAATCTCAAGAGCCTTTACAAGAGATCCCATGGTACGATCTTCTTCAGGCCGATCTTCTAGGAGAAGGTGCTTCAGGACACATCTACAAGGGAAAGTGGCTTTCACAAAGTACAGAAGTAGCCATCAAGGTATTCAAGGGAGAAGTTACCAGCGATGGACTACCTCATGACGAAATGAATGCCTGCATTGCGGCTGGTACCCACCCCAACTTGGTGCAAATATTAGGCAAGATCGCACAGCATCCAGACCAGAAACAAGGTTTGGTACTGGGTCTCATCCCTCCCACTTTTAAAAACCTAGGTGCGCCTCCCAACTTTGCTTCTTGTACGAGGGACAACTATCCAAAAGGTACATTATTCACTAGTGCACAAGCACTACAGGTGGCCAAAGACAGCGCTTCTGTATTGGCACATTTGCACACAAAGGGCATCATGCATGGAGATTTTTATGCACACAACATATTGGTAGATCCTTCTTATAATGCATTGATTGGCGACTTTGGTGCGGGTACGCTCTTCGATAAATCACAAATAAATCTTGCAAAGGCATTTGAAAAAATAGAAGTTAGGGCATATGGCTGCTTACTTGATGATCTTATACAACACATGGATTCAGCAGAACAGAATACTTTGACGTTTAAAACACTTACGCTACTTAGGGATAAATGTATGTGTATGAGACCAAGTCTGAGGCCAAGCTTTCACGAATTGTTGAATTTACTTCAACAAAAGTAAATGCTCCACTATCACACTTGATTTGAAGTTCCAAATTACAAGGATAGTTACATTAAACGGCCATTCTTTGGAAAAGCTCAACTAAACGAGATTAAGTATTAAAAAAGACTGCGGAACCGATTGCAAGGCCTCATATCTATACTTATTCGAACACCAAAAGTATTTAATCAGCAATTATACTCATAGGGTTTAAGCAATATACGTCTCAGCCTGCAATTATAATTTTGAAAGAAGTAGTTTTACTACTATTTTTGCTAACTCAAAAAAGAAGATCTTAATTTTTTAAAATAAGGAAATGGCACAGGTTATTAAAATGCCTAAAATGAGCGACACCATGACAGAAGGTGTGATCGCTGCTTGGCACAAAAAAGTAGGAGACAAAGTGAAGTCAGGGGATTTGCTTGCTGAAGTGGAAACCGACAAGGCTACCATGGAGCTGGAATCTTACGACAACGGCACTTTGCTTCATATCAATATTCCTGAAAAAGGCTCCGTACCTGTTGACGGTATCATTGCCATTATCGGTAACCCTGGCGAGGACTTCGCTGCACTACTTAGTGGCGGTGCTGCACCTGCCCCTAAAGCAGAAGCAAAAGCTGCACCTGCTGCCGCTGCACCTGCTACACCTGCGGTAGATACTTCGAAGATTGCTGCACAAGTGATCAGAATGCCTAAAATGAGTGATACCATGACCGATGGTAACATTGTAGCTTGGCACAAAAAAGTGGGAGATAAAGTAAAATCGGGAGAGTTGCTAGCTGAGGTAGAAACTGACAAAGCAACTATGGAGCTTGAATCTTACGAAACAGGCACCCTGCTATATATAGGAGTAGAAGCTGGTAATTCTATAGCTGTAGATGGTATCATCGCTATTGTAGGCAAGGAAGATGCCGACTGGAAAACACTTCTTGCGGCTTCTCAAGGAGGTGCTAGCACGGCTCCTGTAGCCAAGACAGAAACCACTACTGCAAGCGTAGCAACTGAAAGCCATAAAACAGCAGAAACTGCCACTGTGGCAAACAACAATACCAACGGTCGTATATTTGCTTCCCCATTGGCAAAAGTAATCGCTAAAGACAAGGGCATAGACCTAGCCGCTGTTCCCGGTTCAGGCGAGAATGGTAGAATCACCAAAAAAGACATAGAAAACTTCAAAGGAGCTCCTGCTCCTGCTAAATCCACTGAAAAAACAGCAACGCCAGCAGTTACCTTCCCTGCTTATGTAGGTGAAGAGAAATTTGACGAGTTGCCGATCAGCCAGATGAGGAAGACCATCGTGAAACGTCTTTCAGAAAGTCAATTCACGGCACTCCATATCTATCTTACCATAGAAATAGACATGGACAAGGCTGTGGAAGCAAGAGAAAGCCTCAACCAAATCGCTCCAGTAAAGATCTCGTTCAATGACATGGTGATCAAGGCTACTGCTGCTGCGTTGAGGAAACATCCTATGGCTAACGCGTCGTGGAGAGGTGAAAGCATCAGGGTAAACCAACACATCCATATTGGTGTGGCTATGGCTGTTGAAGATGGGCTCTTGGTACCTGTGGTGAAGTTTGCAGACAACAAGTCATTGTCTCAGATTTCTGCAGAAGTGAAAGACTTTGGAGGTAAAGCAAAAAGCAAAAAACTACAACCAGCAGATATGGCGGGCAACACCTTTACCATTTCCAACTTGGGCATGTTTGGTATAGAGCAATTCACATCTATCTTGAATACTCCGGAGGCATGTATCATGTCTGTAGGTAGTATCAAACAAACGCCTGTAGTTAAAAATGGACAAATCGTAGCTGGTAATGTAATGAAAGTAACCCTTGCTTGCGACCACAGAGTGGTAGATGGTGCGGTAGGTGCTGCATTCTTACAGACCTTCAAGCAATTACTTGAAGATCCAATCAGACTTTTGGCTTAAAAAACAATATTTACAAACAAAGAAAGGCTGTCCGCAAGACAGCCTTTCTTTGTTTGGTTAAAACCCAATACGGATTCCACCAATATTGCAGTTCAATCATGTTAGCGCAGTACTTGTCAAACTTGGAAAAGGAAATTATAAGTCTCAAGGAAATTCATCAACTTATAATTCAACATTTATAATTATAACACCAGCCACCTACTCCGTTCTCAACTTGCGGCCTACAAGGTATACGCCTACAAAAATCAAGATGCCATAGATTACCTTTTCCCAAGTGAGTATATCCTTGCCCATGAGCACCGCAAATAAAGTCGCCAGAAAGGGGATTAAATAGATATAACCGCCATTTACGGTAGGACTCACATGCTTGAGCGACCATGTATTGATATAATAGTTATAAATGGTGCCAATTAAGACTATAAAAGCCAAAGAAAGCCACGGAATAAGGCCCATCACAGACCATTGGGTTTCCACCAAATGAGAGACTCCTACAGGCAAAACAATGGGTATGGCAAGGACAAATACGATCTTCATAACCGTAATAGAATGGTACTTACGCATCAGCGGTGTTACCAACACAACATAGAGTGCATATACGGTGGAATTTCCCAAGATCAATATATCTCCGACAATGGTGTCTGCACCCATCCTCACTCCCTTACCAAACACCAACAAACCAGCCCCAATACTAGCTACAAATACCCCCAACACCTGCCACCAAGCTGACTTTTCTTTGACCACAAAATGGGTGATTAAAAATATGATGATAGGGGTCATCAATGACATTACCGCGGCATTGATCGGTGTAGTTAAGTTAAGTCCGTTGTAAAACATGAGCTGATTGCTTGAAATCCCCAAAAGCGAGCAAAGCAATAAACGCTTATAATCAGCCTTTTCTATTGTATCGTCGATCTTCAATAGTTTGGACAATACCCAGAAAAACAAAGCAGTAGCTACAATACGAATGAGAATGATGGCCATGGGATCCACAAATCCACCCATCACGATTTTGGAGATGGAATAGTTCAATCCATTGGACACACAGACACTCAGCAACAATACATGGACCTTGATCTCGGACTTGGCATACATACGTGCAAACTTAATGAAATACTCCGAATATGCCCTATACTAATTGATAAGCGTACTATTTAAGTATTTAATTGGCGCCTCAGTAGTAGATGTATGAATGATTGGAAGGCATCTTGATTCCATTATACCAAATAAAGCGTAACTTTGTAAATAGGACTAAAGAACAATGTATGTACGTAAAACCCCTCGCAGAACGCCTCAGACCCAACTCAATGGAAGAATTCATCGGGCAAAAACATCTCCTTGGCCCTAACTCACCACTTCGCAAGGCCTTACTCAGTGGTGTAGTTCCTTCCATGATTTTTTGGGGACCTCCAGGTGTGGGCAAGACCACCCTCGCTCAACTCATCTCCAAATATTGTAAAGCTAATTTTTTCATACTGAGCGCTGTCAGCAGTAATGTAAAAGAAGTGCGTGAAGTGATAGAAAAAGCCAAATTCTTGGACAAAACAATCTTATTCATTGACGAGATCCACCGATTTAATAAGTCTCAACAAGATGCCCTGCTCAATGCCGTAGAAAAAGGAGTGATCACTCTGATAGGCGCTACCACCGAAAACCCCTCATTTGAAGTGGTTTCGGCACTTTTGTCTAGGTGCCAAGTGTATCACTTGCAGCACCTCAGTAGGGAAGAACTGAAAAGCATGGTAGAGATCGCACTGGAAAAAGACGAGTTCTTGAAATCTCAAAAGTTCAACTTCGAATCATATGAAGCAATCATCAACATGAGTGGTGGCGACGGCCGCAAACTATACAACACGTTGGAACTTGTAGGTAACCAAGCAGAGGCTGGAAGTACCATAACAGATGAAAGAGTCATAGAAATCTGTCAAAAAAACATAGTCCTATACGACAAGAATGGTGAAATGCATTACGATATCATATCAGCCTTCATCAAGTCCATCAGGGGTAGTGACCCTAATGCGGCAGTGTATTGGCTATCGAGAATGATTCAAGGTGGAGAGGATGTAAAATTCATTGCCAGAAGATTGCTGATACTGGCCTCTGAAGATATTGGCAATGCCAACCCCAATGCCTTGCTCTTGGCCAATAATTGTTTCCAAGCGGTGAATGTGATCGGCTATCCTGAGGCAGAAATCATACTATCACAATGCGTAACTTATTTGGCCTCTTCCCAAAAGAGCAATGCGGCCTATATGGCCATAAAACAGGCAAATATGATCGTACGAGAAACTGGCAACCTCCCAGTTCCGTTGCATTTGCGAAACGCACCAACAAAACTCATGAAAAATGAAGGATACGGAAAGGATTATAAATATTCACATAACTTTGATAAAAGCTTTTCTAACCAAGAGTACTTCCCTGAAGAAATCAAAGAATCAGTACTGTATAATCCATCAAACAACCTCAGAGAAAACGAATTAAGACAATATTTGAAGAATTTATGGGGTAAAAAATATAATTATTGAATACATCCAACATTATATATATAAAATATAACGCAATCATTTACTTTTGTAAAGGTGTTGGTATAAATATACAAAACAGACCGTATAAGGATGCATAGCATAAGATCTATCAAGAAGTTTAGTTTTGAGTTAAAAATTTCAGTATTATTTTTTATCATCTGGGCGGCCTATGAACATCAAATATCTCGAAAGAATACACAGATTTCATCAAATAAGACCATAAAAGCTACTACAAAAACAGGCTTAGAGTACCCAACAATGGTCGTTATAAAAAAAATGTAAAAAAAACAAAAAAAATTCACGTTTACCATTTACCTATTGAAAAGTAGTGGTATTAATAAACATAACACAGATAAATTCATACACCTGTAAGAGCAAAAAGAACCCAGACTTTGTTTGGGTTCTTTTATTTTATAGCTCCTCAGCCTTACAATTGTTCTATTCTGGAAATTAAGTCATTGAAATCTTTTTTATTTAAGCTATTCTTTGCTTTTTTTGTAAAAAAACATCCTTATGGATTTGATTGAAGCATTTAAAGCACTAACCACAGATCAACATCAATTGATCCCTCTATTACAAACTGGTGGCCTAATTTTAATCATAGCCATAGTATATGCAGAAAACGGGCTGTTCTTCGGGTTTTTCCTCCCAGGCGATTATCTTCTTTTCGTAACTGGTATTCTTTGCAATGGAGACAAACTTGGGTACAACTACTTTACAGTAGCGTCAATGATTACCGTCGCAGCTATATTGGGTAATTTCACTGGTTATTATTTTGGGAAATACGTAGGGAAGGGATTATTCAAAAAAAAGGACTCTTTCTTTTTCAAGCAAGAATATTTGGTAAAAACACGGATGTATTTTATGAAATTTGGAGGCAATACACTCATCATAAGCAAATTTCTACCCTATGTGAGAACCTTCTCTCCTATTCTTGCAGGCGCAGTAGAGATGGATATCAAAAAATTTAGCCGCTACTCCATCATTGGTTGTATATTATGGGGCTATGGACTCATATTTATTGGCTATTTTTTAGGCATCATCTATCCAGGCATTATCCATTACGTTCACTACATCATATTGGCATTTTTAGTAATTACAACTTCAGTTGTCGTTAGCGGATTCTTTAGAGTCAAAAAGAAAATCAAGACCTAGTCTTGATTTTCTTTTTGCAGATGACTATACTTAAATATAATTTTTTTCCTTGAAGCCTGCATCTTTTCATAGAGCCCAACCACTGCTCCATAAAACATAATATACAAGACCACCACCACAAGTAATTCAAACCATATAGACACTGGCTTTATAAGCACTACAACAGTAAGAATGGTACATTGAAATATCCAAAGTAAAATAGATGCCTGAAATGGCTGGTATCCCAATTTTAAGAGGTGATGATGTATATGAGTTTTATCAGCACTAAAAGGTGATCTTCCCTTCATGACTCTGAATACAGCTACTCTAAAAGCATCAAGTACTGGAATGGCTGGTAATGTAATTAGGATTTGCCAAAAGTCTAAATCCGTTACAGATGCTTGACTTCCCCTTGTCACTCCCCAAAGTTTCATTATAAATACAGCGATTACAGTACCTAACATCAACGATCCAGTATCTCCCAAAAAAATTTTGGCTGGGTTAGCATTAAAGCTCATAAAAGTTGCCAATGCGGCCCCAATGGTAAAGGCCAATAAGGCATAATCGTAAAGGCCAACTCTATAAAACAAAGTACCTGTGAAAACCACAGAAATGAACGACAAACCTCCAGCAAGTCCATCAATGCCATCAATTAGATTATACGCATTAATAATTCCCACAATGAGTATTAAATTTAAAATATGAGTGATATACATTGGCAGGCTCGATTCTCCAAAAAGGTGGTGCCAATCTTTAATTTCTATACCTTGATAGATCAGGAAGGCAGCCATTAGAAACTCAATGATAAATCTAATGCGCGCACTGATATCTTTTAAGTCGTCCACTAAACCCACTATGGAAATCAGAAAGAGACAAAAGTAAACCGATAACAGCTGTAAGTCTATACCTCTTACCAAGGCAAACAATAAACTTACAAAAACACCTCCCATAAGCGAAACCCCTCCCATACTTGGAATTGGGGTCTTATGTACTTTTCGCGCATTGGGCTTATCAAACAAATTATACTTTTTTGCCACATTCATCACAATTCTCAAAAGCATCATTGCCATAATGGCTGACACTACACTACTCACTACTATAATTGCGATGATATGTTGATTACCTAATAAGTTATTCATAAATATATTTTTTAAAGATTTTCGTAAAATGGTTTTGTATTTGACAAATGGCTCACCTCGTCTCTATAAAGGTCTTCCCCTGCAAGTGTAACTAAAACAGTACGGGTCTTAGCCTTGCTGTACTTATAGTCAAAGGCATAGATCAATTGAGCATATTTAGAAGCGATATTAGACCAGTTGTATCTCCTCTTAGCGATCTGACTCATTTGTGTAGCAACAGATACCAAATCTATATTTTCACGATTATTCATTAATGAAATAATGTCTTGAGCATCATGGAAATACAACGCACTATTCTCTGTTGTTGCTTTATTGTACGCAGCATCAAATGAAATAATGGGCAAGCCCAAATACATAGCTTCAACTAAAGAAGGATTTGTACCTCCAGCACTATGCCCATGCATATATATCAAACAATTTGAGCGAAGCACATCGAGCTCTCTTTGATTATAAATAGCCTCCAAAATATAAATATTGGGGTACTGGCTGTATTTGTCTTTTAATGACTTGCCATACTCACTATTTTTCCAATTACCCACCATTACCAAAACTTGATCGGGTAATTGACTAAAAGCCTCCAAAACAACATGAACATTATTCTCAGGCTCTATTCTGCATACATTAAACGCATATTCTTCTTTTAAGAATGGATATTTCAACAGATCTGAATCCTCTGCGTTTACCTTCATCACATGGTCTGCCCCATATTCTATCTGGTAGCTCAAGGAATTATAATGTTCTGCCGTATATTTTTTGATTTCGTCGTTATCGGCCACATCAGCATCTGAATACTTTACAGCCAACATTTCAGACCAGCGCAAAAACTTCTTCGCTGGCCCATTCCACTTGTTACGCCTCCACTCCAAGCCATCAATATGCACCACAATGTTTTTTTTAGTAAACATTTTAACAACAGGAACCAAAATACATCCAGAAACACCAAGAATCAAAAGCGTATCCGCATAAAACAACGCATGGAGGATAGAAACAATATCATATATGATACTCTGCAAACCGTTGGCGCTAAATGGCAAATAAATCAGTTTGGCACCATTCCATGTTTGGGGCCTTTCCTTTTTTTTGTATACATCCTTACTACAATATACAGTAACATTAAACTGGCTTCTCCACTGAAGAACCAAGTGGTGGGCAAGGGTTTCAAACCCTCCGTAACGAGCAGGTACTCCAGCAGTACCAATGATAGCTACTTTTTTCATTTGACCTCGATAAATTAGTTTACACGTTTAATATATAAAATGTATGCCTAAAACATAACATACTAGAAAACAATAACATAAAAAAAATACACCCCAAAAGACAAGTCCCACTAAGAGACCCCTTTCCCAAGATGGGAACCATTCTAATTATTGTAACCTCTTAGAGTCCAATTTCGTTAAAAACTTTATATTAATCTATCTACAGGTGTTAATTTTTTCGTCAATGTACTTATTTAAACTACTTCTATTATACCCCATTTACATCGATGAATAACATACAACAAATCGTCAGAATATTCATGCCCGCAGTAAAGGGCTCTCCTATTATATTGGGTCTCGTAGCAATTTGTATCTTTATTGCCTCTAAAATAGTGTATTATGCTACGCCTATGTACGAATGCACTGGAAGAATGAAGCTAGAGGATGCAAACATGGGCATTTCAAACACCAACCTATTTAAAGATTTTGACATTTTCAGCCACCCTAATAAAATTATCGCTGAAGTCGAAGTCATTAAATCTCCAGAACTACTAAAATATGCCGTTAGTAAAATCCCTATTGATGTAAGCTATTATAGAATTGGAAAGATTAGAACTACCGAATTGTTTAAAGAAACGCCCTTCCTAGTACAGTATAACATGCTAAATACCAATCTATTTGGAAAAGAATTCCATATAAACTTTGAGACTAATGGAATATATCAACTTATTTATACCTACAAAGATCAGCCAAAAAAAATTACAGGTTCTTTTGACAAAGCCATAGAAGTGGAAGGTTCAAAATTTACCATTTCCCAAAACAAACCCATATTAGCAGAGAAACCACAATCCTTATCCGAAGGGCCATTCTCATTTACCATATATTCTATTGACCAACTAGTATCACAAGTGTCCAAAGACTTAGATGTAAAAGAATTAGACAAAGATGTTCAAATAGTTAGAATCATTTATAAAAATCCAATCCCAGAAAAGGCCATGATCATTACCAACGCTATTATGGAGGCCTATATAGAAGATGGTATTCTAACCAAAAAGAATGTGGCTGAAAAAACAGTCCATTTCATAGATAGCCAAACTAATAAAATAGCAGAACAACTAGACGCATCAGAACAGGCACTCGAAAAATATAAACTTTCCAACAAAATTACTAATACCCGGATGGAAGTGGAAACCGGTTTGAAAAAAGTGGCCGAAATGAAAATCCAATTGAGCAACATAGAAATGAATCTTGCTACTCTTGACACACTTAATGCCTACGTAAACATACACAACCCTGAAGATTTCCTTAATAAAGCTCCCAATTACGAAGGTTATGGAGGATTGCTCTATACAGAATTAATGAAACGGTTAAAGGGACTTCAATCGGATAAGAAGGATCTGCTACAGAAATACAAACCAGAGAGCGATCAGATCAAGGCTTTAGACGAAAAAATAGCGGATGTGGTACAATATGTCACTCAAAACATATTCAATGCACGCAAAAGCATGGAAATACAAAGAAACAAAATCATTAAGGATATCCATGAGTCTGAAAAATTTTTCGTGGATATCCCCACAAAAGAAAAAGATTTGGTAATTCTTGAACGCAACTTCCAACTCAACCAAACCATATATAATTTCTTGACAGAAAAAAGAACCGAGGCTGCTATAGCAGAGGCTGCAACACTATCCTTTCATAGAATTATACAAAGAGCAGATCTTCCAGAGAAACCTGTTTCCCCAAAAAAGACTTTCACAATGCTTGTATTTGGCTTTTTAGGATTTTTATTCGGTATCATCATCGTGTATGTGTATGATGCGGTGAGTTCCAGAATCAAATATAAAGATCAGCTGGAAAAGGCCTCTAACTGTCCCGTATTAGGAGATATAATTCATGAATATTCAAATGGGGCCAGTAAATCTGATTTTTTCTCATTGGCATCCAAATTAAACTTGAAATCTAAAAAACCCAAGATCATCGCAATTTGCTCTGGAGTAGATGGTGAAGGTAAAACTTTTATTGTTGAAAAACTGAGCAAGGCATTCGCTCTAATGGGCATAGAAACACTCGCAGTCTATTCCGACTTACGAGATAAAAACAGAACGCAAGATAAGGGCTTTGAAGAATTTATAACCCTAGATTCCAACATCAATGACTGTATCTTGGCTGGGCATATCTCAAAACTGCACATTATGCCTAATGGCAACGTAGGAATGATTCCTGAAGCGATTTTTGCCAATGAGGACCTCCCGAAAAAATTACAATCTCTAAAAGAGAAATTTAAGGTAATCATTTTTGACACACCTTCATTCGACACTGCTTTGGACGCAATTCCAATTATAAAAAATGCTGATTATACTCTTTTTGTGTTTAGGTCAAATTTCACAAAAACTAATCTAGCTATTGAACCAGATTTACTAAAAGCTGAATACGAATTTGAGAACATAAATCTAGTACTCAATGACGTGCAAAGCTTCACAAAAATGAAAAAAGACAGAGGCATAAGAAAAGTTTTGACTTTGTTTTTCAACAAAACGATACGCACTGTAAAAAACAAGTTTATCAAGAACTAACATGCAGTTCATTAAATCGATTTGGGGACAACACCATATAAAAATGCTGATCGTAACTGATCAAGCCATTGTAAGTTGCTCCAATTTTGCAACAGGAATACTCATTTCAAAAATACTTGGCCTAGGAGATCTTGGCATTTACTCCTTTGTCTGGATGATACTCATGATCACAAGCAGTTTGCAACAAGCTTTCATCAACCAACCCATGGTTAATGAATTCATTACCTTGCCTAAAGAAGATACCCATAACTATGTCAGCAAACTATTTTCAATACAGACCTATACAGCATGTATGCTTTCAGTCTTAGCAATAGCCTTAACTATTCTGCTACAAAAGATTACTTTCTTCGATACTCTTTTACCTTTGATAGAGATACTCCCCTTCCTAATTATTTCCTATGTGATGAATGATTTCATGAGAAGAATCTACATCTTACTCAACAACATGCCAAAAGTTATTATTCTGGATTTTATAATCAATTGGTCGCAAGTCACTTTTTTAATCTTAAATATCCACAATAAAAACCTTAGTATTGATACTATTCTTAAAGTATTCACGCTTTCGTATACCTTAGGCGTACTGGTTTCTGGTCTGGACTTTTTCAAATTCAAATTTGTATTTTCAGATTTCAGCCATATCCTCAAAAATCATTGGAAAATAGCAAAATGGCTATTACTCACGGCAATTGCTCAATGGTTTGCCGGAAACTTTTTCATTATCTCATCTGGAGACCTAATAGGTACAGAAGCCGCTGGTATCGTTAGGGTAGCGCAAAGTATTGTTGGAGTGCTCAACGTGTTTTTTATCGCCCTTGAATATTATGTACCATCTAAAGCTGGGCTTATTTATAACTCCCATGGAAAATCAGCACTATTGAAATATATTTTCAAAGTAATCTGGATTGGGTTATTGATTTGCAGTTTATTTACTGGAATGGTCTTTCTGTTTTCTGAACAGTTATTGAGTGTTATCTATGGAAATAGCTATGCAAAATATGGTCTAATCATTACTGCTTTTTCTGGATTTTATATTATTGTTTTCACAGGATTTCCACTTCGATTTGCCCTTAGAGCCATGCAAGATACCAAAGCAATGTTTGTAGCGTATATTTTTGCTACTGTTTTTAGTATTCTATTTGCCAAACAAATGATCATGGCATGGGGTATCTGGGGTGTAATCGCAGGATTGGCTTTTACTCAGATCGTAATGCAACTTTGGTACATTAAAGCATTATTTAAAAAACAGCAAATCAACATTGTACAATGAAAATCATTCATATCTTATTAGGCAAAGGTAATCCGGAAAGGATGAATGGTGTAAACAAGGTGGCACATAGCCTTGCCAGCCAGCAAACGCTTCTGGGAGCAAAAGTTGAGCTTTGGGGTATCACTCCAAAACCAAGTACCAAAAGCACAGCTAGAATCTATAAGACACGCTTTTTCAAAGATCGTCAAATCAAATGGTTGCTTGACGATGAGCTTTTAAAGGCACTACAGGAACAAGAAAAAAATACCGTGTTTCACCTACATGCAGGATTCATACCTCAATTTTATGGACTAAGTACACAACTTACAAGCCTTGGTCTAAAATACGTAATCACACCTCATGGGAACTATATGAACGGTGCCATGAAAAAAAATCAGACCTTTAAAAGACTGTACTTTAATTTCTTCGAAAAGAAAATACTTCAAAATGCCTTATTCATACACTGTATTGGCAAAGGTGAAATAGACGATATGGCCCGTTTGGGCCATTTCAACAAAATAAAATTGATACCAAACGGACAAGATTTATCAGATTTTAATTTCGACTTTCATCCAATCCAAAGCAAAGAAACACCTATTTTCGGATTTTGTGGAAGAATTACGAAACACCAAAAAGGACTTGACCTCCTTATTGAAGCTTTTAGAATCTACAAACATGAGCTTCATGGAACTGGTGAACTTTGGCTCGTAGGCGAAGGTGAATACAAAACTGAACTAGAGGATATAATCATTAGTTTTCAACTCGACAAAGTTGTAAGACTATGGGGTAGTAAGTTTGGCAACGAGAAACTTAATATAATGGCCAACATGGACGCTTTCTATCATCCATCAAGAAATGAGGGTTTGCCTATGGCTGTACTCGAAGCCGCCGTTCTCAAAAAACCATTGGTTGTGAGCCAGTACACCAATATGGCTGAATATGTAAATGCCCACAATGCAGGAATCTGCCTTATCAATAACACGCCAGTCGAAATCGCAGAATCCATGCAAAAAATTGCAGAATGGAACCAAAATCATAAGCTTATTGAACTAGGAGAGAATGCGTATCAAATGTTTTTAAATCATTTTGAATGGAAACATATAGCTCAGAAACTTATTGATGCATATGCTAGCTAGTAACAAACTTAATGCACTGAATATGTCAAAAAAGATCATGCCTTGGCTGATCATAATATTCTTCATAAGACTGGTTGGGTTTTCTACCATTGGAGAAAGCCCGGCACTTGCTAAAGTATTAAAAACAGGGATAGGCATTGTAATGACATCTGCAATACTTTACATCTATTTTAAACTTAAAAACAAGGGATTTATTGCATCATTTAAATACCAACACGTGCTTGCACTGTTATTCTACTGTGCCTATTTAACCATGGGATTGGCCTCACTCACATGGAGTTCCGATATGGGCGTCTCCGCTTTACAGATAACAAGAGACATAGAAATGCTTTTCTTCTCAATATTTCTAACATATGTAATTACGATGCTCAACAACTATTACCCTGAGCATAAGATTAGAATTGCCGCAATATTTGCACCAGCTATCGTACTTAACCTTAGTATATTCCTCATTGGTAATTGGGTCGCTCCAGATATTTTCATCAGAAAAACCCACGGAGGAGAAGTTAGTCGGCTGGGTGGACAAATGATGAATCCTAACGAATTAGGAATGCTTTGTGGCTTGTGCATTGCTTGCTGTTATTCAGAGCTCAAAAATAAAGGCAGTAAATTTTGGAACATCCTAATGTTGCTTATTGCACTATATGCACTAGTCATTACGGGTTCACGTTCTTCAATGATTGGTTTTTTTCTAATCACGATGTACTATGTAGCTATATCAAAAAGTTATACTTTAAAATTGGCAGTGGTCATAGCCGGAATACTGGTAATGCCCATTGTTATCAATGTCATATTCCTTAAAGAAGGCGCCAAAACAGCTGGGGCATCAGGTGCAGAAGAGGTACTTTCTATGACAGGTCGTTTGCCATTTTGGCAAGCCCTACTAACAGAGGGCTTACCCAGAGAGCCTCTATTGGGTTTTGGATTTATGCGTATAAATTATACTACTTTTTTCCAAGGGGCTAATACGTATCCAGCAGCCATGACACACAACACCTTTATCCAGGTACTGATGAATCTCGGTCTTATTGGCTTTTTCATAGTATTGATGCAGATGACTTTTATGGTGCGAAGCATCATACGAATTGAAGACAAATCACTTCAAGAATTCATTTTCACAGCGCTTATGCCTATCATCATTAACTCATTTACTGAATTTGGAATCTGGGGAGAGGTGAATTATACGATTTTGTTTTATCAAATGCTGATACTGTCTATGGTCATCAGATACAACCACAGACTTAGTACTATTGAGAAAATAGTACAAGAAAAAAAATTAGGGCTAAAAACTATTGAGTTCCAAAAAACTTAAAAAGTACTATAATAGTTGTGATCGCACTAGCGAAGGGTAAAACAATTGGAGTTCTTTTTTCTAAAGTTTTTGCGGCCTTTGTAGGAACATAAATGACATCTCCAGAATGAAGTGGAATCCTGTTATAAAGAAGCGCCTCCTGTTTTGAAAAGTCTAAAACATATTCCTTGTTTTCCAATCCAACCTTTCTTATCAATTTTACATGCTTCATATCGGCATAAAAGTCAAAACCTCCAGCTTTTCCGATGACTTCCAAAATAGTATTATGATCTTTGTCGATCATGTAATTACCTGCATTGCGTACTTCCCCCAACGCTGTAACTTCCATATTTAATACCCTAACGACTACAATGGGACTTACGATAAATCTACTATAAATACGAACAAGCGTATCTGATGCAGCCTTGCAGCTAAGACCTGACAACTTTACCTTACCAATCTTGGGCAGCGCCACATCACCCAATGCATCTACTAAAACCCACTTACCATATACCTCGTTGGAGTTATATATACCAAAAATAGAACCAACACTAATTTCTTCGTTATTCCAAATACTTACACTAATTTTATCGTCAGTCTTTATGATGTATTCATATTTACCTGAATCAACTTCTGCAAGTAATTCGTTAATATCAGCATGATTTGTATTACGGCCTAAAAGATTGCGAGATTTACATCCAGCAAATATTAATAATGAGGCTATAGAAAATATAAAAAAAAATGTGTTACGAAATTTCATTTCTCATTAGTGACTAAATAGTATCGCCATTACGACTACCAACAGTATTGATATAGCCAAGGTAAGTCCAGCGTTTAATATATGTTTCTCCTCCTGTTTACGCTCAGACAACTCTCTAAGTTTTACGATATTATTAATAACCAAAGTTAGACGCTCCATTGCGTTTTCATTTTTAATAATATAATCAAACGCTCCATATTTAAGGGTTTTTAATGCTACATCCATAGCTTCTTGGCCTGATAGAAAGATAACTTGAATGTCAGGGTTAATACTTTTAATGTGGCGTAGCACATCCATACCAGTACCTTCTTCTAGATTATAGTCCAAAATACACAGATCGGGCATTTTGTATAAATTATTGATGCAATCATCACTCTTGGAAAAAGTCTCTACCTCATGATATCCTTCGGTGGTTAATAAATGAGTAATCAATTCAAGATAAAATGGATCATCTTCCACCACAAATATCTTACTGGATTTTAAATCTTTTGTCATATAATGAATTTTAATAAATGAATTATGTCAACCTTAATGCCAATAATATATCATACTAAATATTAAGAAGTTGCGAAACTAAAACATTCTGAAGATTTCCCATTGTGGGAAACAAAATACCATTTTCAGACAGGGCAAATCTACGATACTCCAAGTTAACATATTCCTACAAAAAGAACAAACTATCCCATTTTGGGAAAACAAATCACACCAATAACCACATAAAAAATTGTATTACAAACAATTACATTATTGGCTTAATAATGGCTCTAATTTGATAAATTGTATGAGTCATGAAAAATATTACAAACGAAGACTGGAAATTATTGTGCACTTTGTTTTTAGGTTCTAATCTACAAATTACGATTAGAAAAGACGAAATGGAATCTCAAATAACCAACAATATCGAATCGGGCTACAAATCAGTTTTTATCTATACAGATACTGATTCATTTATTCCTAGTATTAAATATGACTATTATCTAGATATCCATAGTAATCTTGTTATGGAAGGTCTCAACAAAATACAACATGAATTTAATTATATTTGTAATCCAGACGGCACCCTACGTTGGGTATTCCCCAGAGGAATCAAAACTCCTTCATATCTAAACTTTTACAACTCACTAGGCTTAAAAAGTAAAATTTACAAAGCTGCAACCCACTTTTTATTCAAGTTGGGCTTACAGAAAAAACTATTCCAGGGAGGCTTTAGCCTATATCAGTCTGGTGATAACGTCGTTGACCAAATGTTGAACACCTTAAAACATGATCAGTATTCCATATTTACGGGCACTGTAGGACCTCTGAGAAAAATGCAATTAGAAGTGAGTAATAAGGGGCAGACTACTCATTTCATCAAAATACCAATGACTAATGATGCATCTTTGAGTCTTCAAAATGAATATTCTCAGTTATGCAAAATAAAAAAAATAAAACTTCATTATGTAAAAACTCCTGACATACATAAGTTTATTGATAGTGAGAATGTCGCCTATGGGTCTGTAAAACCCCAAAAGGTGGATAACCAAAATGATTGGACAATACTCCATGACCTTGCAATAGATGAAATCATTCAGAATACAGTATCGCATAGTACCATTGCCAAGCTTCCCATTTGGGAAAAACTTTTGAAACAATTGAGTTACCTTAATACTGTTCCTGACTTTAAATTTGACAAATATTGCCTTGAAACCTTAGAAAATCTAACAAAAAAAATAAATAGTCATTTACAAATAACGGTTGGCCTTGGACATGGTGACTTTACCCCATGGAATATGTACTTAAGTAAAGAACATGTGCACCTTTATGATTGGGAACTGAGTCAAGACCAAACACCTTTGTTTTTTGATGCATTTCATTATTTGATACAAAAAGAAGTCCTTATAAATCATACCCCCCCACACGTAATCAAACAAAAAATTGATTCATGGATGAAACGTAGTGAAACCTTACGACTGAGTTCAAAGTATAACACAGACGTTAGACTGAACTATAGATTATATTTAATTACAAACTTTACCCACTATTTAAATATTTTCCAAAAACAATCTAGACTTCACACCCAGGTTCAGTGGTTGGTGAAGACATGGACTTATCTCATAGATGAAGAAATGCTACAAATAAACAGAAATGTACTCAGAAAAGAATTCATTGAAGAATTCATTACCTTTTTAGGTGACAAAAAATACGCCCTAATGAGAAATATATATGGGGGCACACAAAACTGGCCTTTGGCGTCAGACCTTGACATTGCCATGTCTGCCAAAGATATCAAAGAAGTCATCCTATATCTTAAAAAGCATAGCAAAATTAGGACTATTAACACTTTACAACAGTCATTTATGTCTTCCGTTGATATCTATTTTATTGATGGGAGTTTTTTGCATTTAGACCTTATTCATGAATTTAAACGCAAAGACCTTGTATATATGGATATGCAAGAAGTTCTCGATCATTCAGAACCCAACGACGAAGGAATCAAGATTCCTCGAGAAAAGGATGACGCTGAATATCTGCTGTATTTTTATCAACTTAACAATGCTTCGTGGCCAATAAAATACAGGGAATTCTTTAACAAATTCAATGAATTCGAATATATAGACTATTTTAACGAGAAATTAGATTTGGGATTAACCAAATTTGAAGAGATATACAATCCCAATCAAAGATTAAGAGGTGACATAATCAGATATCTGAAATCCCAAAAAAGTAATAGTGTTTTATTTCGATTCGTAAATAAATTAATTTATGTAAAAGATACCGCAAAACGAATGCTCTTTCAAAAAGGTGCTATCATCACCTTTAGCGGAGTTGATGGCGCGGGCAAATCGACCATAATTAACGAATTAAAAGAAAACTTGGAGGTAATGTTCCGTAAAAAGGTTAAAATACTAAGACATCGCCCATCCTTGCTCCCTATCTTAAGCAGCTTTATTCATGGTAAAGAGGCGGCAGAAAAGATAGCAGCGGAAACACTCCCAAGAAAAGGAAACAACAACAGCATAATAAGTTCTCTATTCCGATTTAGCTACTATTATATTGACTATTTATTAGGACAGTGGTATGTTTACTTTAAATATATCTCAAGAGGTTACATAGTAGTCTATGATAGATATTATTTCGATTTCATTAACGACTCAAGACGTTCAAACATCAATTTATCAGAAGGCTTTATTTCTTTCCTTTACAAATTCATAAAAAAACCACTACTCAATGTATTGCTATATGCACCTGAGGCAATAATCTTGGAGAGGAAACAGGAATTAAGCGCAGAGGAGATACAGCAACTTACCAAAAAATATCAAAGTACATTCTCCAAATTTTCAGAACAGTACCCAACTGGTAGGTACATGGCTGTCGAAAACATTAACAAAGATGCCACGCTAGGACAAATCTTATTCGAATACTCCAAAATTGCTTAAGAACATGATACGGATTCTTGAAAAGCTAATCAAATTAAGGAACCCAAGATTTGAGTTCGACAAATCTGTGAGTATTGCAATGGTTATAGAATTATTTACGGGGAAATTAATCTGCTTACTAAGGGGCTGTATATTGATATTTAGGTTTAAATATCCTAACTGGATAATGGTGGGGAGAGGTGTACGATTTCAATATATATCACATATCAACTGGGGCAAATTCGTAAAAATAGACGACCATACACTGCTATCAGGCTTAGGCAAAGGAAATATTAGTATTGGAAACAATGTGGGAATTGGAGCATATAGTAGGCTAATCATTTCAACATCTTATAACAATATTGGATCTCACATTATGATTGGAAATAATGTAGGAATTGGGGAATATGCATATTTGGGGGGAGCTGGGGGACTTGAAATAGGAGACGAATGCATTATTGGCCAGTATTTAAGCTGTCACCCAGAAAACCACATCTATAACGACCCTGAAATACCTATTAGATTTCAAGGTACAACTAGACAGGGTATTAAAATAGGGAAAAACTGTTGGATTGGGGCCAAAGTGACTATCCTTGATGGAGTACAAATTGGAGACAACTGCGTAATTGCTGCTGGTGCAGTAGTCACCAAGTCTATGCCACCGAACGTTATCATTGGCGGAATACCTGCTAAAGTATTGAAACCACGAACCACAGAAATCGAGCAATAATCTACAAACATTGAAAAAAATACTAATTACATCTTATGCAGTGAACCCTTACAAGGGATCAGAAGACGGTACTGGCTGGAACTGGATCTATCAGATTGCCCGATTTAACCATGTCATAGCCATTACTAGAGAAAATAACCGCGAACATATAGAACGCTACATGGCAGAAAACCCATCAAGAAACCACCTATATATTCAATTCTACTATTTTGACCTACCCACTTGGGCTAGATTTTGGAAAAAGGGAGAGAGAGGTGCGTTGCTGTACTTCTATTTATGGCAGTTGTTTATGCCTTGGTTTATCAAAAAAAATAAAATAAGTTTTGATATTGCACACAACCTCAACTTTCATAATGATTGGATCCCATCATTTCTCTGGATACTCCAGAAACCTTTAGTTTGGGGTCCAATTGGGCATCACCCCCCTATAAAAAGTGAATACTTACAAAAATACCCATTCAAAGAACGTATTAAAGATGTCTTGAAATATTCCATGAAAAGGACGCTCCTATTCATAGACCCATTTATAAGAATCTGCAGAAATAGGGCAGAAAAAATATTAGCAGTTAATAGAGCTGTAGAGCGATTTCATAAGAATGCTATCGACAAGATCTTGCTACTTCCGGCCGTAGGGGCAACTAAGCCTATTCATTCACAAGTACGCAAGACAAGATTTATTGTACTGTCATCAGGAAGGTTTGTTCCATTAAAAGGATTCGATTTAACGATACTAGCATTCGCAAAATTTTACGATATGCTTAACCAAGAAGAGAAAAAAAATGTCGGACTTCAGCTCTTAGGTAAAGGACCTTTGGAATCGTACTTAAAGCATGAATGCAAAACACATAAAATAGAGCATTCCGTAGAATTTATGGGTTGGCTACCTATGGAAAAAGTATCGGAGTTATATGCTCAATCTTCAGTCTTTCTTTTTCCATCTCATGAAGGAGCTGGCATGGTAATTCCTGAAGCATTATCGTATGGACTTCCTGTGATTTGCTTTGACAATCCAGGCCCTGGAGATATGGTTTCTACAGAGTGTGGCATAAAAGTGTCTTACAAACAATATAGCAAGTCAGTAGAAGAACTTTCCATGGCCTTACTAAGGCTCTACAAAAATCAGGAGGAACTCGTAAGAATGTCATTGGCAGCCAAGGAACATTTCAACAAATTCCATGATTGGAACACCAAAGGTGATTTAATAAAAACGATCTATGAAAACATCCGCTAAGAGGAGAATATTTTTTATTCATTTATTAAATGACTTTAGTGGGAGTCCAAAAGTTTTATCGCAAATAATAGATATTGCGTGTCAAGACGGTTATGATATAGAGATTTTCACTTCAAACAGCTCAGGTTTTTTAAGTTCGAAAGCAGTTAAGTATAATTATATTTCATACCAATGGTCTCCCAACAAGCTAATTACCCTCTTCAGGCTCTTAAAAGTACAATTAACGATCATTCTTAAACTGGCTTTTAAACTCAACAGAAATGATACGGTGTACATCAATACACTCCTCCCATTTGGAGCCGCCTTAATTGGAAAAATCAAAGGTTGCAACATCATATACCACATACACGAAACGTCTATAAAACCTCCACTACTTAAACAATTCCTTAAGTACATTGCACAAAAAACAGCAGGTAAAGCCATCTATGTCTCTCAATATTTGTTACAAACAGAGCCTTTAAAAAGCGTAAACAGCTTAGTCATTTATAATGCATTAGATCATGATTTTCTCGAAAAAGCTAACCAAACCCGTCAACTTAACATCGACAACTTCAATGTGCTAATGCTATGTTCTTTAAAAAAATATAAAGGCGTGGATACATTCTTGGAATTGTCAAGACGATTACCCTTATTTAAATTTACACTAGTTGTAAATGCCTCTAAAGCGGAAGTTGACAAATACTTCATGGAACAAATTATACCCAAAAACATTGAAATACATCCGGTTCAAAAAGATGTTCATGAGTTTTATAAAAATGCAAGTCTAATATTGAATCTTTCAGATCCTCAACTATGGATTGAGACCTTTGGTCTTACAGCTATAGAAGCTTTTGCGTACCATCTTCCTGTTATAGTACCTCCTGTAGGAGGCATAGCTGAAATTGTCACAAATGATAATGGATATCACATCAATATGAACAATGTAGAAGAACTCATTCGAACTATAAATGAACTTGCCACAAATAAACAATTGTATGATGGGCTTAGTAAAAATGCAGCACTCAGGGTAGATGATTTCAACCCTGGAAAATTCTCAGAAAACATCAAAAAAATATTAGTGGATTAGCACAACTTTGCCAGTTCTTTCATCACTTTATCCAAGGTATTAACAACGAGGTCCACATCATCCTTTAATGCATCAATATTTTCTGGATTTACTGCATTTTCCTCAACTTTTCTTATAGGTAAATATAAGCACTTTATATCAAACATATCCAAATTAGGTTTCATAGTATGAGCGACATTCTTTAATGTCTTAAAATCTTGACTATCTAACGAATCCTTCATTTTTTTTATATTTTCAGGCACCGTTTCAATAAACAACTTTATCATTTTCTTAACAAATTCCTCATTACCTTTAGACAATGAATAAAGTTTATCTGTGCTGAAAAGAGGTTCTTGATCTGAGCTTTTTTTCACTTTGATTAAATTTCTTTATTTTTAATCATTCGATAAATCGTAGATTTCCCAATATCCAATTTTTGAGCGACCAACAACACATCATTATCATACTTTTCCATATAATATTTGATAATGTTAATGTTGTATTCTCTTAACGAACACTCCTGTTTGAATAAATTATCAGTGTTCATTACAGGATTTGTTCTAATATCCGCAGCACTGATTTCGTCGCCATCAGAAAGCACTACAGCCAACTCCACTATCGCCTTAAGTTCTCTTATATTTCCAGGAAACGAATATGTTAGTAACTTTTCTTGAGCAGAAACATCCAAATGTTTCTTTGTCATTTTATTCTGTTTGCAAAATTCTTCCACAAAATATTTGGCAATTACCAGAACATCTTTTTCGCGTTCCCTAAGAGGAGGAAGCTCTATAGGTAACCCCAAAAGTCTATAATATAAATCTTCTCTGAAATTACCTTTCTTTACCTCTTCTAATAAATTTCTATGTGTAGCTACAATAATTCTAACATCAAGTTTTACACTTCCGCTCCCCCCTACTCGAGTAACCTCCCTTTCTTGAATGACCCTTAAGATCTTGGATTGAAGATTCATATCCATTTCTGCGATTTCATCCAAGAAAATCGTACCTTGACTTGCTTCTTCAAACTTTCCAACCCTTCTAGTGTTAGCTCCAGTAAATGCACCCTTTTCATAGCCAAAAAGTTCGCTCTCTGCTAAATCTTTGGGTATTGCTCCCATATTAACCGCCACAAATGGCTTGGTACTTCTGGAGGAGTTATAATGTATAGCTTTTGCCACAACCTCCTTGCCCGTACCTGTCTCTCCTGTCACAGAAACCGTAATATTACTTTGGGCAGCCTTTTCCATCAATGCAAATATCTTTTTTATACATTGACTATTTCCTTTAATAGCTTTCTCAAAAGTGTATTTTTGAGAGACCTCTTCCCTCAACTCTATAAGTTCCTTCTTTAAGACTAAATTCTCCTTGATCTTAATTAAAGAGCTCCATAATTTACTGTGGGTATTTTCATCTTTAATAATATAATCGTAAGCACCTTCTTTGAGAAGCTCAACTGCAGTGCCCACATCTTCCTGACCAGAAACAATTATGACTGGTACATCTTTATTATTTGATTTTATTTTCCTCAGTATATCATATCCTGTGGTATCGGGTAATGAATAATCTAAAGTTATTACATCTGGATTTAGATATAAATTTGTAAGACATTCTTTGCCAGTGCTGAACTTATGCACTTCATAATCTGGGTTTAGAGAAAGATGATGATCTAACAAAGAGCAGTAAAACTTATCATCTTCTACAATAAAAATTCGGGTATTGCTCATAAGCTGCCGTAGGGAACGTTTTTTATTACGAAGTTAATTAAAATATGTTATTACATTTTATCATTTTTCACTTTTTAATTATATTATTTTTCCCATAAAGTATTTTTCTAGCTCAAATTTCCTTTTATAAAAACCAGAAAATATCAGAATGTATACTTTAAAAATATTTAAAATTATCTCAGTGAATAAAAATCGAAAAATAGAACATAAACCAATATATTGAATAATATTTAAAATAGCTCGCTTATATCAATTTTTTAGCGACGCAGTATAAGTTTGTAGTGATTCATCAGTGTTTTTTAGCATCTTTGCCTAATGATCTTGCGAATCTACATTATTTTAATGGGCCTTTCAAGTTTAGTGCTCATGTCACAAGAAACTCTCGAAAAGGAATTTAACAATTTACTTAACGATAAAGATCTTGAAAACGCCCATATTGGTTTTTCTGTAGTGAACACAAAAACTCAAAAAGCCATATATGAATATCAACATAAAAAGTGGTTTAGTACAGCATCTAGCCTCAAACTTCTCACTACCGCAGGTGCATTAGAATATCTTGGAGATAAATACAGATTCAAAACGATTCTCTTTACTAATTCTGACATATCCATGGGCGAGTTAAAGGGAGATTTGGTTATTCGTGGGACAGGTGACCCTACCTTTGCCAGTGCACGCTATCAAAAGAACATTAAAGATATTTTAGCCCAAATCATTACAAGACTCAAGGAAAGGCAGATCAAGGCTATCACGGGTAATATTGTATACGACATTTCATCATTCGAGATTAATCCACTTTCCCCAAAAACCTATTGGCTCGATCTTGGAAATTACTATGGGGGAGCAGTTTGGCCCTTAAACATAGATGAAAACATCTACAGGGTGACATTTTCAAGGACAAAACAATTGGGCGACAGTACTAATATTATTAAAATAGAACCCTCCTTAAATTTACGATTGGACAACAAAGTAACGATTGGAGGCAAGACAGATGAAGCCTACATATACTGTGCTCCATATTCCAACTACGGATTTATCAAAGGCACTTTACCTCCCAATACAGAACCCTACACCATAAAAGGAGCCATACCGAATCCATTAGAATATTTCGGCACGGAACTGATGAAAGCTCTTACTGAAAACAATATTACAATTACAGGACATGTAACTTACCAATCAAAACCAATCATGCCTAAAACTGTTATTTGGGAATCCCAATCTCCTGTTCTTTCAGAAATTGTAACTCAAACTAATTTGTTTAGCATCAATATCTATGCTGAAGCCCTTATCAGGGCTATTGCTCTAGAAAAAACGGGAATGGCATTAAATGAACGCGGCACTAAAATCTTGAATAGATTCGTCAATTCACTAAAGTTAGATTCGTCACAGCTCAACATCTGCGATGGTTCAGGCATTTCTCCTGCAAACATGTGTAGTCCTAATTTAATGAGTATGCTCCTTTCCAATATTACCCAAAAAGCTTGGTTTCCTTTATTTTACAATAGCTTATCCTGCTCCGGGGGAAATGGAACCTTATCCAATATGGGCAAAGGTACTCGATTGGAAGGCAATCTAAGAGCAAAAAGTGGCAATATGGATGGCATCAGCTCATATGCAGGCTATATTACGGCTCAAAACGGCACATTGATGAGTTTTGCCATATTTATCAACAACTTCAAAGCCGACAATGCCGTTATAAAGAAAAAAATAGAACGTCTTTTATTGCGGATTTCTGAACTGTAAATTACTAATAGAATCACTTATATTGGCCTTAAAATATTTTTAAAATTATTTTGCTTTTC
This sequence comes from uncultured Cytophagales bacterium, assembly GCA_945957555.1. Lineage (GTDB taxonomy): Bacteria > Bacteroidota > Bacteroidia > Cytophagales > UBA9547 > CAMFLX01. The sequence goes on along the minus strand of CAMFLX010000007.1, from coordinate 59,158 downwards.
CAAGATCAATTTGTACATTTAGGTCTGTTAATATTAATAATTTTATGAATGTAGGTACAATTAAGTTCTTTAATGAACAAAAAGGTTATGGTTTCATTAAAGACAATGCATCGGGTAACGAGGTGTTCGTACACATAACGGGCTTGATCGACAAAGTAAAAGAGAATGACACCGTTTCCTACGAGGTAACAGAAGGGAAAAAAGGTGAGAACGCGGTGAATGTAAAGAAGGTTTAAGTTATATAAGATATTTGAATGCTTTTTTAAATTCTATAACTCCCGATTGTATCGGGAGTTTTTCTTTCATAAGGCATTAATTTCCCCGCCTCATTCCTATATTCCTATTTATAACATCATCCTCCAAAAAGTAGCTATTCACCTGAATCGCGCTAAAATGATATATCGATTTTATCTTCACAATTGCATCACCTATACGTTCAGGGGCAATAGAAAGCTTTAAAGGATTTTTTTCATTAGTGAAGGTACTTGCATACAACAACTCTAATATCTCATCCAATTGCTCTTCGGATACTATTTTAGGTGCACTTAGTCCCTTAAACGATTTCACAATACCGACTGCCTCCGTTAAATCATGTAAAGATTTTGCAAAAACAGAATCACTAGAAGCAATACTTTTAAATCCTCCCTGACAGGAGCTCAATTTATGAATAACAGTAGCCATGAGTGCTTTTTCCCAATTCTTACGAATGCTATCGATTTGGGCTCCAATCAAATCGTTGTTTTGACTATTGGAACTTAGTTGTTTTTGAAGAGAAATAAATTGTGTTTTAATGATACTATAATACCCCCCCTTTCCCCTGCCATATGCATTATCTCTTTTTGCTGCGCACAGGGCAATATATTGATCAGTAATTATGCCATTATTTACCCCGTTAGGAAATGAAGTTGGTGCCCCATAATAAACTAATGCTTTATCCAAATTAGCTAAACTTATTTTGTCCGTTGTTAACAACTCAGTAAAGACCTTCTGATATGATATAGAAAAGAACATTTTCTTTGTAATCTCTCGGACATCCATACCATATTTATCAAACAAATAACCAGAATATTGTCTATATCGGCCACCAATTGAGTTTTCCACTTGGCTATTTCTGGGGTCGAAATGACTATTCTTGCTAGCGATGGCAGCCTTTTGAAGAGCCCCATTATTTCCATCCAATACTGATGTCCTATATTCTGCACCAGCTAATGACGGTATTGAAAGATCTCCAAACTTTAGTCCTACTAGCCCACTAAGTTCACTATAATTGATAACTTGTGAGCAATTTCCATTTACGGAATCCAAAATAGGCCCCGGTTCACCTTTTGCTATTTGATCTGTAATTTTTTTGTAGTTTTGAATAAATGCTCTTTCCTCAACTGTATTGCTAGCAAAACCTGAAACTTCGTAAGTACCTATTTCAACTACATTTTCTATTTTATTAATAACCTGTGTCTTTTTACATGCAAACAACACAGAAATGCAGGTAAGTGATAATAATATATATTTAGTCATTGTATGAAACACTTATAATTGATTATACCTAATCATTACCTATTTTATTTGAAATTAAGTAATCAGTTTTTTTATTAGAATCAGCATTTACCAATTCTGCTATATATCCTGTTAGAAACATTTGTATACCAACGATAACCGCCACCAATGCCAGATAAAATAAAGGTTGATCCACGACATCCCGATGTGGCATAATCCCCATCTTTGACAAAAAAAACTTCTGTCCTGTGAGCCAGGCTGTAATTGTAAACCCAAATAAAAACATCATCATCCCCCAAGCTCCAAAAAAATGCATTGGACGTTTTTTAAACTTTGTCACAAAGGTAATGGACAACAAATCCAAAAAACCGTAAAGAAAGCGCTCTATGCCAAATTTACTAACACCATATTTTCTTGGCCGATGTTCTACTACCTTTTCTCCGATCTTTCTAAAACCATGCCATTTTGCTATAACGGGGATATAACGGTGCATTTCACCATATAACTCTACAGATTTCACAACTTTGCTTCTATAAGCCTTAAGGCCGCAGTTCATGTCGTGCAGTTTCACACCTGACATCCAACTGGTAGCTGTATTGTATATTTTAGAAGGCAGATTCTTTGTAAAGGCATTATCATACCTCTTTTTTTTCCAACCACTTACAAGATCATATTTCTCTTCCGTGATCATTTTGTAAAGTTCAGGGATTTCATCTGGGCTATCTTGCAAATCAGCATCCATTGTGATGACAACCTTGCCTTTAGATTCATTAAACCCAACGTGTAAACCAGCCGCTTTGCCATAATTCCTGTTAAACTGCAATGCAACAATATCAGAGTTCCCTTCCGATATCCTTGTTATTACATCCCAAGAGTCATCAGTACTTCCATCATCCACCAAAATAATCTCATATCGATATTCATTCCGATGCATTACCTTGCGTATCCATTCTATCAGCTCAGGTAAAGACTCCTCTTCATTGTACAATGGAATCACGACACTTATGTCAATATTGTTCATCGTGGTGTTCAATTTTTTCCTTTTTTAAAAATGTCGAAATGATAAAGCTCCAAAATAGAGTTTTCATAACAAATTCCACTAAAAATGTAATAGTAAATAAGAGAGGACCATTGCTCTTTATTTTCTGAGTCTGAAGCTCCATCATGTCCTTTGGAGCTCCCAAATATTTAATAACGTCTAAAGCCCCTGTCTGAAACATTTCTAAAATATATCTATTGTAATATTTGATAACGAAGTAAAACATGAATGTAGCAGGAATCATCATGATAATCCCTAACAAAAAGGTCTGCTTGAAAGCTTCCCCGAATGATAGCTGCTCTACTCCCGACCTCGTTTCTAACAATAGTAATATAAATGAGGCAATGAGGATAAAGATAGTATAGTCGCTATATCCTGCCCCATAGTTCATAGAGGTATAAGCACTTAAAAACACCATTGATCCTACACCAACAGAACCTACGAGACTATATTTTTGAATTAAACTATTTTTCAATTTTTCTTAAAGCTAAAGACGCAAAAAACACTGAAAATATTGTGATTGGAAACGGTAAAAACTTTAAGACAATCTGGTGAATAACCACATCTACTGACTTTGCCTGAATAAACCCCTTAAGTTTCTCTTGTGCTTCTCCTAATGAGCCTTCTTTAATAATAGCATCTTTTTTAAGATTAAAATCATTTATCATAAATGCTTTATATTCAGAAAGAAGATCTGGATTTATAAATTCCAGATAAACATAGTGAAACAACGAAATTAAATTAACAGCGACCAATAAGGTCCAAAAACCCAAAACAACTCCTTGCCAAAGATGCAAAAAGCCAAAATTTAAAAAATTCTTATAGAAATATATAGCCCCAACGATAGCTAATATTACGATCACAATATCGACAAGGTGGCCATTTACAAAAGGAATACTTCCTGTGTACAATGCAGTAAAGAAATTCAAAACGCTACCAAGAAGTGCGACCGTTCCAAAAATAAGCCCAACCTTTAAAATCCTTCTATTACCTAACATTAATTTTCAAGTATCTCTTCTTCTACAATATCTTTCTCAACCTTCAGATTATCAATAATAAACAGTTGACGTTCCATAGTATTTTCTCCCATATAATATTGCAAAAGTTGCTTAATAACAGTTTCCTTTTGGAGAATAATTGGCTCTAGCCTAATATTTTCACCTATAAAGCCACCAAATTCATCAGGCGAAATCTCGCCCAAACCTTTAAATCTTGTAATTTCAGGTTTAGAACCTAACTTGTTAATAGCTTTAAGCTTTTCTTCTTCAGAATAACAATAGATCGTCTCCTTCTTATTCCTAACACGAAACAATGGCGTTTCCAATATATAAAGGTGTCCATTTCTAACCACATCGGGGAAAAACTGTAAGAAATAAGTCATCATCAACAACCTGATGTGCATTCCATCAACATCGGCATCTGTTGCTATTACAATTTTATTATACCGAAGGTTTTCTACCCCATCCTCAATATTCAAAGCATGTTGTAATAAGTTGAATTCCTCATTTTCGTAAACAATCTTTTTAGTCTTACCAAAACAATTAAAAGGCTTACCCTTTAAGCTAAATACAGCTTGTGTTTCAACTTGGCGTGCTTTTGTAATGCTACCACTTGCAGAATCACCTTCTGTAATAAATAACATAGAGTTAAATCGAGACTCATCTTTGCCTTCATTGAGATGGAATCTGCAATCACGCAATTTCTTATTGTGTAAATTAGCCTTTTTTGCCCTCTCATTGGCTAATTTCTTGATACCGGCTATATCCTTTCTCTCTCGCTCTGATTGTTGAATTCTCTTCAATAGTGCGTCTGCCGCATCTGGGTGCTTATGCAAATAATCGTCAAGTTCTTTTTTGACAAAATCGTTAATAAAAGTCCTTAAGGTGGGACCATCGGGCCACATATTTTGAGACCCTAACTTCGTTTTGGTCTGACTCTCAAAAACTGGCTCTTGGACTCTTATGGCTACTGCTGCTACAATTGATTGCCTGATATCGTTTACATCAAAATCTTTCTTGTAGAACTCCCTAATGGTCTTAACATAAGCCTCTTTAAAAGCTTGCAAATGTGTGCCCCCCTGAGTAGTATATTGACCGTTGACAAATGAATAGTACTCTTCTCCGTATTGATTGGAGTGTGTAATACTTATTTCCATATCCTTACCCTTTAGGTGTATGATCGGATATCTGTTTTCTTCAGAATTCGTTTTGTTTGTCAGTAAATCAAATAAGCCTCTTTCTGAATAATACTTCTTTGAATTTAGATTAATTACAAGCCCCGAATTCAAATATGCGTAATTCCAAATCAAGTCATCAAGATATTCTGGTATAAAATGATAGTTCTTGAAAATTGTTTCATCGGGGACAAAAATAGTATGAGTACCATTTTTCAGGTTAGAAGTGGTCTCTGGATGATCCTTTACAATTACTCCCCTTTCGAATTCAGCAATCTTTGTTCGTCCATCTCTCACAGATTGCACTCTAAAATATGAGGAAAGAGCATTTACGGCTTTAGTACCCACACCGTTCAATCCCACTGATTTTTGAAATGCACCGCTATCGTACTTTCCCCCAGTATTAATTTTTGACACACAATCTATCAACTTCCCCAGAGGTATTCCTCGTCCAAAGTCTCTAACCTCCACTTTACGATCAGAGACTGTAACTTCTATTGCTTTACCATATCCCATCATGTGCTCATCTATAGAGTTATCTAGAACCTCTTTTACAAGTATATAAATTCCATCATCTGCAGCATTACCGTCACCAAGCTTGCCGATATACATACCAGGGCGTAAACGAATATGCTCTTTCCAATCTAGGGATTTAATACTATCCTCGTCGTATTTTACTTGTCCGATTTCAGCCATAATCTTATTCTGTTTTTGATTTTGAAACATAAGACGAATGCTCAATCAATCTCAAAACCAAACCAAATCCAAAGATATTAAAATTTATCAATAATGCGTAGAAAGCCAAACTTTGATATCTAGAAGAACTCATACGAACGGGTTTGAATAATTTTTTACTACAGATTGGTATATTTGATTATTCTGTTAATCTGATCTCATGAAGACAAAGGTGGTTGGGCGTGTCAATTAAACGGTAACATTGAAATATGAAGCAAGAACGAATCGTAATTGTGGCTTACAAAGCTATCCAGGGCAAACAAGAAACCTTAATAGATTTACTTAAAGGGCATGTTTCCATCTTACGAGACCAAGGCTTTGCCACAGATCGCCCGCAGGTATTAATGCTTTCTAAAGATGGGTCTATTATTGAAATCTTCGAATGGAAATCTAAAGAAGCTATAGAGCAAGCTCACTTTAATCCTGTAATTCAGACCTTATGGGAAAAATTTGCTCAAATCTGCGAATACAAACCTGTTAGTGAAATTGAGGAAACAGGGTACCTCTTTTCGCACTCTAAAGTATTCATATAGATACATGATGCATTTGTTATATTTTTTCAACAATATCTAATTGAAATTATCATAAGCATTTGGCTTCTGTCGTTTTTTGATTTTAAAGTTCATCAGTTTCCTTTCATTACCTGTAAAACGATTCCAATAAAAAGTAAAACTAAATGAAAGTCCTTGGTAATCTGGCAAATCAGTTTTTAATATAAAATTAAAGCTCTTAACCAACCTTACCCCAAAATCAAGATTTTCATCCAGTGGATATTCCACACCAACGAGCCCTGACACTTCAAAGGCACTGTAAACCCGTCCTTCCTCTCCATAAAGAGATTTTGTGTTTTGATTTTCAAAAAACACGAGAGATGGTTGTAGGCCCATGTTTACAAATGCATGATGCTTGAAATGACAGTTCAATAACCATGGATAAGAAATCGAATAGTTCACGTTTTCAGCCATAAATCGATTGTAACCAAAAATCAATTCGTGACGAAGAGACACGTGATGGGTTGTTTTGAAATTAGCAATTAAACCTGCTCCAAACTGAGGCTTAAGATCCAATAAGCTTCCATCTAAAGCGCCAAAGGCGTTGAGACCCGTAAAGGTCTTGAGACCAAAAGTTACTCTTTGCTCAAAGGGAGCCAGTGGCTTTTTAACAAATTTAATAGAAACGGGCGTTAATAAATTATGATCCTGCTTGGGTTGAGCTATCACTATGCCCCATAAAAAAAGCAGGAAAGATAGGTAAATAACGTTATGATTCTTAGTGTAATAAATACTATAGTCTGTTTATTTCAAAATTACACAAATACTAGCATTATCACAAAAAAATAACATTTTAATCCTATCGCTCGATTACCTTGGTTAAGTGTTATTTCTGTAAAATAAAGCTACTTGTGCATCCAAAATACTGCCATTTTGAATACTCAGACCTGAGTTTAATTCTTTATCAATTAAAAGAGCGTTATCCACTCCCTGAGTGACGATTTTTTCAATATAAGGAAGCGTATTATATGTTAATCCCAATGTAGACGTCTGTGGCACCGCCCCTGGCATATTAGGTACACAATAATGTAAAACGCCATCAACTTCATATACAGGATCTAGGTGGGTAGTAGGTCTACTCGTCTCAAAACAACCTCCTTGATCTATGGCAACATCCACAAGCACAGAACCTTTTTCTAATAATTTCAACATTTCCCGATTAATAACTTTTGGGGCCTTAGCTCCTGGGATTAACACTGCTCCTATTACCAAATCAGTATCCTTTAAATGTTTTGTAATTTCGGCTTGATTTGCGTACAAAACCACTATGTTAGGAGGAAATATATCATTTAAATATCTAACTCGTTGTGGATTTATTTCAAAAAGATACACTCTTGCTCCTAGGCCAGCAGCCATTTTAGCAGCTTGTGTGCCCACGACCCCACCACCGATAATCATTACCTTTGCAGGTAAAATACCTGGAATACCGCCTAACAATTTCCCTTTTCCTCCAAATGCCTTTTCCAAGTATTTGGCACCCTGCTGGATCGATAAACGTCCAGCAACCTCAGACATTGGTGTGAGCAAAGGTAAGCTCCCATCTATTTTCTTTACAGTTTCGTAAGCGATACAAGTGGCCTTACTATTTATCATCGCCTGGGTCAATTCCATGGATGACGAGAAATGAAAATAAGTAAATAAAGTATGTTTAGGTGTAATAAAACCATACTCTGAAGAAAGCGGCTCTTTCACTTTTACGATTAAATCAGCCTCTTTGAACAACTGCTCGGCACTATCCACAATTGTGGCCCCTGCATTTCTGTACGAATCATCAGAAAACCCAGAACCAAGCCCAGCCCCTCTTTCTACAAAAAAGCGGACCTCTTTCTTTTTCGAAAGAATATATTCAATACCTGATGGGATCATTCCAACCCTATATTCGTAAGATTTGACTTCTTTTGGAATTCCTATATTCATAATATATTTACATTAAAAAGTTTATTACATATATTTGTTCCTAATTAGAACGATTTTTGCCCTGATAGGTTTTTGCCCTGATGAAAGATTATTACAAAATACTTCGACTACCCTCCACTGCCTCTTCTGATGAAATCAAAAGGTCATATAGGAGGCTGGCTATGGTCTATCACCCTGATCGCTCCAATAATCCAAATGCTCACGAATTCTTTTCAGAGATCAATGAGGCATATGAAATACTTAGCGACCAAAACCTGAAAAGCCAGTATGATAATTTAGTGAATAGCCAAGGAGACTTCTTTGTGGAGGCCCATACTTTTTCGGAAAATTTTGACATTAGAAGAAATGCGAACCGTACGGCTAGGGTTTACAGGGCTACTAGGAAAACTAAAGACATCATTACACCTTATATTGTTAAGTTGTATAAGTACACCGCGTACTTATCGGTTGTATTAATGTCTTTATTGCTCATTGACTTCATAATTCCAGGGGTGAAGTACAAAGAAATACTGAAGGAGAAAAAATTTGGGGACGGAAACACCATGGAGTACATCTTCAGAACGAACAATAGAACCATTATTATTGACCAGGACGATTATGTAAAGTTTAAAGAAGGTGATGAGTTCATTTATAATCAGTCTACCATTTTCAGGTTTGATAGGTCTCTTGAAAAAGTAATAAATGAAGTAAATACCACTTTTGACTTACCTGGTAACTTTTTCAAATATTTCAACTTATTTACAATTGTAGTCCTTGCCTTTGCAATTCTTACCATAAGGGCTCAAAAAGAACAGGATATCTTGCAATTTGGAACTGCAAATTTTTACCTATCGATGATCATCATTATCAGCGCAGTTGTTGTTTATTAAACCTTAAAGCACATGCTCATCTCTTTCTTGCAGTATGGTTAGCCTTCCGCCAAATGTATCTGCTATATTCTTTTTATTGAAAACTGTTTTAGTATCTCCAAAAGCCACTAATCTTTGATTGATCATGATCACTTCGTCAAAATAATCTTCAACCTTTGATAAGTCATGATGAATAATTATTACGGTCTTATTATTCTTTACCAATTCCCTAATCAAGCTAATGATACTTTCTTCCGTAAGTACATCCACGCCAACAAAGGGCTCATCAAACATTAATATTTTGGCATCCTCACATAAAGCACGTGCAATAAATACACGTTGTTGTTGCCCACCAGACAAGTCTTTAATTTGTCTGTTCCTATATTCCAACATACCCACTTTTTCTAAAGCTTCTTCTGCTATCTTGAAATCAGCTATCGAATAATTACTTAACTTCCCCAAATACGGCAACCGACCCATCAATACAATATCAATTACTGTAGCAGGAAATGACCAGTCTATATCCTCTTTTTGAGGGATATATGCAATCTTATCTTTGAGGTACTGAATATCTTTACCATTAACGGTAATAGTACCCCGATCCAACTTGATGAGTCCTAGAATCGACTTGAAAAGAGTAGACTTTCCAGCTCCATTTGGCCCTAAAAGCCCATATAGTTTGCCATTAGTCAAAACTAAATTAATATTAGAAAGTACCGTTTTTCTATCATAAGAAGTTGATACATCACTTACTTCTATACTAAACGACCTCCAATCCAATTCGGCATGAGTATTATTTTTGATATTAAGCAATACATAAATAAAGCTTAAAAACAACAATACCGATACTGAAATAATTAAAACCCAGAAATCATCTCCTAAACCGCCTTTGCTTGCACGTATTGGAGCTGTAAGAGCGTTGGTAATAGTGTCAACATTATATCTTATCATCTGCAAATAGGTTCCTGCTGGAGAAGCTTCATCACCTATTGAATCTGCAAAAAGGCTGCCCCCTATTAATATTCCATTATCCCTTGCAATCTGCGTAAGAAGTTTTGGATTAATCGTGGATTCTACAAATACTGCAGGAATCTTTCTGTCTCTAATCGTAGCAATAAGTCTATTCAAATCACCAATTTGTACTTCTGCATCTGTAGAGGTCCCCATAGCCGATTCTACCTGAATCCCATATGTTCTACCAAAATACTTAAAAGCATCATGTGTAGTAACTAGGACCCTCTGCTTTGCAGGTATCTTTGAAATTTGCGCTTTAATGTATTCATCAAGAAGCTCTAAAGCTTGAGTATATGTTTTTGAGTTTTGCTCATATAAAGCTCTATTTTCGTAATCTAACTGAATAAGAGCTTTTGTGATATTATAAACATATTTTTTAACCAAATTTGGATCCATCCAAGCATGAGGGTCGGGGCTGCCATGCATTGATTCACTTTTAATCGGTTCTATTCCTTCCGCAGCTTCAATGGTCGCTGTATTAGGGTTCGCAGAAGCAATCAGTTTGTTCAACCAACCTTCTAAATGCAAGCCATTTTTAATAATCAACTGTGCATCGGCTATTTTTTGCGCATCAGCAGGTGTCGGCTCATAAATATGAGGATCTCCCCCAACTGGCATGAGACATTGTACCTCCAGTTTATCTCCAGCCAAGTTCTTTGTGATATCGTATAATATGGTGGTAGTCGTCACAACTTTTGGTTTCCCAAACCCCAGTAATGAACAAATGCACAGGAATAAAACCTTATTTCTCATATTTCTTTACTTGTAAACAATCAACCACATTGCTCGAAAAAATTTCCTTACGTCCCCCTTCAATGACAACCTCCAATAAATTATCAAAATCTCTTCTTTTTACAATATCTATTCGAGTTCCAATTTTTATACCTAGACTATCTAAAAATTTCAATAGGTCATTATTCCCCTCAACTCTTACCAAAACAAATGGTACACCAATCTCACCACTCGACAACGGAAACGACATATCAGGTCCCCAATGACCATTTTTATCAGGTATATGCCCTCCATGAGGATCATATTTGGGGAAACCCAGAAAATCATCCAACCGCTCTATTAGCAAATTGGATTTCACATGTTCAAGCTGTTCTGCCACTTCATGAACCTCATCCCATTTGAAATTTAATTTTTCAACCAAAAAAACTTCCCATAGCCTATGTTTTCTGATAATCGAAAGGGCATAATCAATTCCCGCAGATTTCAATGTAACGCCATAATATTTTTCATAGCCCAATAAATCCTTGGCCGCTAACTTCTTGAGCATATCACTTACCGATGCTGGCTTAGTTTCAAGTCGTTCCGCTATTTCGTTTGTAGAAACGCTTTTTGTACCATCATGAGAAAGTTTATAAATACATTTAATGTAGTTTTCTTCTGTAAGTGTTAGCATACACAAAAATTGTTCCGTAAAGCTAAATTATTTTTTAGACTAATCTAAAATTCACAAAAAGATTTAATCTTAGAAGATCAAATTCCATAAATGAATTATACAAAAACAATAACAAAATTTTGTATATACATTTAAAAACCCAAAAGTAACCCTTCGAAAAAACAAAAAAAATGGTCGTAAAAAATCTTTGATGAGAATCACACACTAAAACAAGATCAATTTCCCTCAAATTGCTTATTTAAAGGCAATTATTAAATAAAACAACAACATCTAAGATGCCCAATTTTAGTACTTTAATTTGGAAAATTTGTAATTTTTTTATAATTTTATAGTTACATATTAGATCAATTTTCGTATACAATTAACAATTACTATGTATTACCCAGAACGACGATTTATATGAGGAAAAATTGTACTATCAAATTCTTGCTAATAAGTCTTTTCGTAGTTTGGAGTCCTTTAGTATTATATTCAGAGGGTACCAAAGAAATACGCCCTACATCTGCAGATAATAGTGGTATACAAATTACCCCACAGGTAGACCCCACAAAACCATTCGCTAGATTCGGGGTAGATAGCAACTATAGATTAAATGTACACGTTTGCGAACCTGGTGAAACGATACAAATGGGATTTGGAGAGTTAGCTGCCAACAGACAGGTAAGACTAGTTGATCCAGATGGTTTAATAGTCGTAAACCCAACTAACTTAGGTATAGCCAACACTCCTGGATATATAGCAAATTACAACCAAGCTGTTGCGGGACCTATTTCTACCACAAACCCGACTGGATATGTACCCATTTCATACACTACCACAAAAGCTGGAGACTATTCTATTGAATTTAGCAACAATACAGCAACCATTAACCTATTTGATATTACTGTTATAGGTGCGGATGGAACCGTCAAAAAAGGGAGACTTTGGAGTAAAGCTTGGCTCCTAAACACAGCAAACTATAATAATCCATTTAATGGATCAATGTATATCTATACTGATGATAAAATTACTACTAAAATAAATTTCAACGGTATTCAGCCTTATGAATTTATGATTTCTGCCAATAGCACAGGAACTAATAATACCGGCAACATAATAAACGATAGGAAATCTGTGTACGGAAACAGTACATATCCTCAATACAAAATTTTCCTAAATGCGCCTGATTCGACTTGTTACCCCACTGGCTTTCTCGGTTCTATTGTCGGAAACCCGACCATTACAGGTTGTCCAGGGGATTATTGTATCAATGTAGAGGTAACAGCCCCGGGAATCATGCAATTTTCTTTAAATGCAGATGGAATACCTGGTATTCAAATTGGAGGGAAGGATCGTCTTATACAAGCCAGCCTCAAAGCAGGAGTAAACTGTATCAAATGGGATGGCAAAGATGGCTTGGGAGGCAAAATAGATACCAATATCGTTCGTTTTGATATGGGCATTAGCTATATAAACGGATTAAGCCATCTCCCAATTTACGACGTGGAAAATCACAAAAATGGATATATAGTGACATATGTCAGACCATCAACGGCTGTTGGTGGTAATATACCATTACAATGGGACGACAGCAATTTGAGACCTGGTACCAACACAGACCAACAAACTAACTTGCCAGGTTGCATGCTCAATGGTTGTCACAGATGGCATGATAGAGGAGTAACCAATGGGGCACCTTGTCCTGGATGTCCCGAAACGGTAAACACTTGGTGGTTTGTTAAAGAAAGTCAGGCCAAAGTTACTAACCTGATCAAGAATAAAGATGTCGACGCAAATCGCAATAAACCAGGTAAGGGGATCAGTAATGACACCACTGTTTGTGCCTCTGAAATCAGTTTACCCTTAAATGGGTATATGAAAGGCGATACAGGCGTAATATGGACCCTAAAAAAGGGCGACGGACAGTTTGTGAGCAATTCCAATATATCCACAAGATATGTTTTTGGTACTAATGATAAAAAAAACAACAACGTTACATTTCTCATAGCAACACGTGGAGACGTATGCCCTCCAGTATATGACTCTATGAGAGTATTTTATGACCCCATAAAAACATTAAAGATCAATCAACCAGTACAAGTCTGCAGTAACACTCCTCAAAGTATTGATATCGTTTCTTCCCTCACAAATGCAACAAAGATAACATGGACTGGAGGCAGTGGCTCTGTGGCCCCAAACAGAACTACAGCTAACATTAAATATACCCCTACAAATCAAGAACTTAATTTGGGAACCGTGAAGTTAATTGCAAATACAAACGATGTTGTATTCAAATGTCCTAATGTAAAGGATTCGGTACTGCTCAAACTCCTCATTCCACCTACGGTGGTAGCCCCAAAGGATACGCTTTTTTGCGATGAGATCAAGAATATAATCTTGAATTTAAATGCCAAGCATACGCATACAGACTCTATACAATGGTTCGCAAACAATAGTGATTTTAGCTTTAATAAAACCTCGGGTGATAGCGTATCCGGAAAAATCATAAACAACAACCCCATTACGATCAGGGTAGAAGCCTACAGAAAAGGATGTACTACGGCCATTGATGACATGAGCATCAAATTTAGTCCTCAAAAATCGATTAATGGTACTGGCCCCGATAGTATTTGCGCTACAAATCCTCTAATCAACCTTAGCAGCACGATGCAAAATGCGACAAACGTACTTTGGAAAAATGCCAGTGGGGTTGCAATATTAAATAATACGTCTCCTGCAATCCTATACAGCCCAAACAGCAGTGAAATCACTCAAGGATTTACGAAGTTTTATGTGAGCACCAATGATCCCAATCCTGTTTGTCCAAACAAGATGGACTCCTTACTTGTCAAACTCAAACTGCCACCATCTGTAATTGCACCAAATGACACTATTTTCTGTGTTGAAACCACTAATATCCCATTGAACTTAACTGCAATCTATCAAAATGCTGACTTGATCAAATGGTTTGCAGACAACAGTAACAATTTCTCTTTCACTAAAGATACTGGGGCTATTGTTTCAGGGATTATTAATAACGTAAGTAGCGTATTAAATATCAAAGTCGAAGCATACAGAAACGGGTGCATCACTGCAAGTGATGACATGACCATCAAGTCTGGTCCAGCAAAAAACATTTCAATGACTGATCCTAGTCCCATTTGCGACAACAAACCAACCATACCCCTCATCACCGCCAATCCAATTAATAGCAACAGTATACTATGGACTACTTCAGGAGGCACAGTGAGCCCCAATAATACAGCTACCAGTATCTCGTATACACCTACTTCTGCCGAAATTGCTCAAGGATTCGCAAAGATTATTGTTGGAACTAATGAAATGTCCCCTTTATGTCCAAACAAATTCGATACAACGATTGTAAAACTGGCACTTCCTCCCACAGTCATAGCACCATCAGACACCATACTATGTGAGAGTAATCTCCAAAAGATTCTGCTTTTAAAAAGCATTAACACCTATGCCGATACAATAAAATGGTCCACAAATGACGTATCTGCAAGTCTTGACACCCCCATTGGCGACAGTACAAATATTACCTTAGCCAACAATACGACGGTTGTGGTTACCGTCACTGCCTCTAAACAAGGATGTCCAAGTATGTCCGACAGTACCAGTATTACTTTTGCCACCCCGCCTACACTTAATGGAACGATAGCTCCTACTTGTGATACTGATCAAAAACTGTTACTATCTGGAGCAACGTCCAATACTAGTATTAAAGACGTAATTGCGTGGAGTAGAAGTAGCAATAATGGTAGCTTTGGCTTAGATAGCACATTATTGAGCAATACCTATATTCCATCACAAAAGGATCTTGATACAGGTTTTGTAACATTAAACCTAAGACATGTCATCATAGATAAATGTCCTGCAAAAGATACGAGCATTAAGGTAATAGTGAGTCCATTCCCAAAAGCTGATGCAGGCAAAGACAGTCTCCTTTGCAGAGGAAGTGACATTACTCAAAAAACAAATGTAAACTTAGCATGGACTTACGAGTGGCGAACCAACTCTGATACCAATTCGGCTGTAATATCTAACAGCGACTCCATATATCTTAATGTAAACACAGATACGACACTTTTTCTTACCGTTAGAAATGCCTTAGGCTGTATTGCAAAAGATGAAGCCAAACTCAAAGTGTTTGATGCTCCAGTCATTAAACTACCTCAAGACTTTTGCTTATACGATACTACAATCATTAATGCGGTCATTAGCAATAAACCTCCAATAGGTATTTATAAATGGCAAAAAGGGCAACAAGTCCTTGCAGACACCATTGAATCACTCAAAATAATGTCTTCAGGCACATACATTTATTCGTATAAGTATAATCAATGTATAAATGCTGACACGATTATTGCAAATCTCCCCCCCATTGCCAAGGTCAATAGTTTTATTGACTGTATAAATACTGCTGGGGTTTTAACTGCAGATTCTATTTTCAAGGCTACTTATTTGTGGGACAACAACCCTCCTAGTAGTTCACATACATTTAATGTAATTGCTACATCAGGAGAAAGAGAAATCCCACTAACGGTTAGGGATTCCTTAGGATGCGAAAACAGTGTAAAAACCAAAGTAAGAGGCGTGCCAAAACCCGAATTCACACTTAGTGCTAATGATGTTTGCGACGGCAATGTTGGTAAAATTTATTTAACCCTCGACGATCCAAGCATAGAACCAAGTCAAAAAATAACTTATGAATGGCGTATGAATAACACCATCATAAAAGTTAATACGCCAAAAGAAGTTAGTTTTACTAAATCTGGGGATTATTCTGCAAAGTTGAATATTGGCAATTGTACCACTCAAAAAACTATTCCAGTGAATATATTCCCAAACCCGGTAATAGATATCCCCAAAGAACACAAGTACTGCTTTGAGGATGCCTCACCTATTAAACTGGAATCAAATAAATTTGCGAAATACAAATGGTATAGTAAAGACGGGTTAATAGACACAACCCAGTCAATCAATGTAAAACCATTAGTTGAAACAAACTATGGTCTTACTGTTCTTAATCAATATGGTTGTAAAGACTCAACACCTGTAGTTGTTCATGTGTCATGCCCACCAAGGCTATTCGTCCCGAACATCATTACTCCTCATACAAAGGATATCAATTCCAATTTAAATATTTATGGTGCATTTTATACAGATTTCGAACTTACCATATTCAATAGATGGGGGGAAATCATCTATAACACAAATGATCCAAGAGCCACCTGGGACGGCACTTATAAAGGCGAGGATATGCCAATAGGTGTTTATCCTTGGGTAGTAAGTTACGATGCAGAATACGACGAATTCAAAAAACCACAAAAATACAAACTTAAAGGTGACGTTACAGTAGTAAGATGACAAGACAATTTATACATTTTTTTATATTAATTCTCACATTGATCGCTTGTTCAAAGCTTCATAAAAAGGCTTATTATAGTAAGGTAGACTCCGACAATACATCTCGATACCAAGAGGGCTACCATTCACACGAGGCTAACAGGCTCATTGACTATAAAAACAAGAAGCGTGAGAATATTGAAAAAAAATCAGAGAAAAAGCAAGAGAAAATCGCCACACAATTAAATGAAGCAAACAAAAATAAAAAGGTAGTTGCCAAACGGAAGAAAAAAATAAAATTCGATTTTTATATGTAACATCATCCCTTTCAAATAACTATTTTAACAGCATTATAAAACTATTTTTTTTATTTCAAGTAAACAGATTTAATTTAGACTTCTGTTTATCTACTTATATACTTGAGCAGGATTATCCACATATTACTAATTATAAATTTCACTGCATTCGCACGAGAAAGATTATACTTTGATCACCTAATACTCAATAAAATTTCTGAGGAAGAAAAAGTATGGGATTTTACCCTAGACAAAAGTGGAATCTTGTGGATAGCGGGAGAAAATGGACTCTACAAATATACAGGAGATAAAGTAGTCAGATACAACCACGATGAATCAAACCGCATTAGTCTATCTTTTAATAAAATCAAAAAACTCTATGTTGATTCACAAAACAAACTTTGGATAGGATCCACTCTAGGACTCAACATTTATGACGACAGGACAAACTCCTTTAGGAATTTCCTTAACGAACCTAACAGTTTTCTCTCGCACTTTAATGGAAACATTATCGATATCGGTGAGGATTTGGTCAATCATTGCGTATGGATTTTAGATTATGACCATGGGCTATTTAAGTACGATCAAAAATCAAACAAAATAACTCATTACAAAATCAGTTACTCCGAAAGTATTATTTTTAACAAGTTCATTATAGACAAGGACATTATATACATTGGTTCTTCTCATGGCTTAATTAAGTTCTCCCCTAAAACAAATCAATTTGACTTTATTTCGAGCCACCGACATAAGATCAACTGCATGTTAAAATACCGAAACTCAATTTTTATCGGTTATCTCGACGGTCTTGCGCGCTATTATATTGACAAAAATAAATTTGAAACCATAGATTTAAAAGAACCTAGCCCTTACGTCTCGTCGATCATTAATAAAGATGAAAAAATCCTAATTGCCTGTGATGGTTTAGGCCTGAAGCTGTTAAACCCACAAACTTACGAAATACAAAATTTTGACAAATACGATGATTCACAACTCAGTACTAACAATATAACGAGTCTGTATCTTGATAAAAACAAAATTTTATGGGTGGGTACATACATGCACGGGGTAAATTATTCTAGCTATTTCACTAATTTCTTTGTAAACATATCCAACGGGCTTAACAATATTCCACATATCGAATACCCTATTGTAAAGGCCATAACTTATGATGGTAATAACAGCTTATGGATTGGAACAGATCGAGGTGGAATCTATATCAAAAAACAAAATAATTATTCCCTATACGAACCACACTTAGAGCATGGTAAAAAATTCTCCTCACTCGCCATTACTGACCTCAAATGGGATCATCATAAACTGGTATTAAGTACCTTTGGTCAAGGTATTTATGTTTATGACACTTTAACAAAACGTTTAACAATCATAAACACAAGCAATTCCATACTTAAGACCAACAACATTAGATCGGCTATCATTACCGAAAACGGTGAATATTGGATTGGCACCTTTGAGTTTGGCATCTATAAACTTGACAGATCTGGACATTTGACACATTTTGATAGTGGCAAATATGGATATCATTCCAATTATATTTTAAATCTATTTGAAGACAAGTATAACAACATTTGGTTCGCTACGGAAAATGGTCTTATTGAATACAATAGAATTACTAATATTTTTATTAAACACCTCGTTTCAAACAACAACAAAAACAACTCATCTAACTCTCTTAACGACCTGCTCTATTTCAAAGACAAAAACGAGATATGGATCGGTTCCCACGGTAGTGGGGTCATTAAATTCGACATCAAATCCAATAGTTTTTCACTTATAGACAACCCTATTCTTAAAACTTTAAATATAATTACCAGTCTTTGTGAAGACGGACATGACAACATTTGGATAGGTGCTAAAAATGGAATCTGCAAATTCAACACAAGGACTGGTAAAGTTGAAACAATCATTGACGAAAAAAAGGGCATCTATATCAACTCTATTACACCCAATACTGGCTTTATCACCAAAGAAGGGCTCATACTCTTCGGAACCAACAAAGGACTCATTCAAATTGATCCTTCTAAAGAGAGAAGAAACATCTTCTCTCCATCAATAATTTTCACAACGGTCAAATGCTCTCACAAATTAAAAAATGAACACAATATAGACACCCTGAGCATAAGAGAAATTCCTCCCGACAGTAGTATTACGCTTGAATACAACGACAACGATCTAGAAATTTCATTCACGGCCCTGAATTACATCAACCCCAAAGGTAACAAACTCAAATACAAACTTATTGGGCTAGAAACAGTCTGGAGAGTTACCACAAGCGATCTTACTGCAAAATATTACAATATTCCTCCAGGCAGCTACGAATTTGTGGTACATGCTGCAAATAACGATGGGATATGGAACGTAATAGGCAAAAAAATGAAAATCACTATCCTTCCCCCTTGGTGGAAAACGTGGTGGTTCTATTCTTTTATATTTTTATGCATATTAAGCATCATCTATTTTATCTATTATATCAGGCTACGCTCTATTAAACGGTACAACCGAATCTTGGAAAATGAGATTCAAAATAAGACCAAGGAACTTTCCGAATCTAATGCCAACTTAAAAATCTTGCTTTATAAAACCTCTCACGATGTGCGAGGACCACTAAAGTCACTTTCAACTTTAGCACAACTAGGCCTCAATGAAGCTCGCGATGTAACCAGTCAGACTTATCTAACACACATATATAACAGCAGCAAAAAAATAGAAACCATTGTTGAAGATTTACTTACGGTAACCAATCCGAACTTAGGTAAGGATATCAAACTTGTAAAAAACTTTGAAACCTTTATAACCGATGCCATAGATTCACTCAACCATATCAAAGGTGCTGATAGGATCAAAATTAATTACAACATTTCCAACAAATCGAAAGAATTCTACACCTGCCAAAAAAGCTTGAATTCAATAGTACAAAACTTGATAGAAAATCCTATTAAATATCAAGATTATAAGAAGCCGGAATCTTATTTGAAAATCAATTTCAACATTGATGACAATAAGGCCATACTCATATTTGAAGATAATGGTTTGGGGATCCCAAAAGCAAGCCAACCTAAGATCTTTGATATGTTCTACCGGGCACACAATATAGCAACGGGGTCTGGGCTAGGACTGTACATTACTAAAGTGGTGGTGGATAGGCTCAAAGGAAATGTTGAATGTGAGTCCTCAGAAGGACAAGGCAGCAAGTTTACAGTAACTATTCCAAACCAACCCCCTATTGTTGAATAAATCAAACAGGGCTGAAACTTTTACGCTCAAAAACCAGTATCATGAACAGGAGGCGTGATTTTTCACAACTCATATTTTAATGCTTTACTTTTGACTTTTAGACAATTACACGTTGTTGATTTTCATAATTGAAATCAAATATTTTTAGTCCAAACATCGATCAGATCACAGATATAAACATTACAGATGAACATTGAAGAAATTAACAGATTAAATTCTTGTGTAGAAAACAATGGCTGGAAACAATGGGGTCCCTATTTAAGTGAAAGACAGTGGGGTACAGTACGCGAAGACTACAGTCCCGATGGCTCTGCCTGGGAATATAGTAATCATGAAATGTCACGTAGTAAGGCTTATCGTTGGGGAGAAGAGGGTTTAATGGGAATCTGTGACAATAAACAAAATATTTGCTTCGCATTGTCTCTATGGAATGGCAACGATCCAATACTCAAAGAAAGACTGTTTGGGCTCACTGGCAACCAAGGGAACCATGGGGAAGATGTTAAGGAACTCTACTACTACCTTGACAGCACCCCTACGCATTCCTACATGAAGGCCCTTTATAAATATCCAATAGACGAATTCCCTTATTCTATACTTTTGTATGAAAACCAAAAAAGGTCGAGAAAAGAACCTGAGTTTGAAATAGACGACACGGGTATCTTTAATAATGACAAGTACTTCGACGTATTTTGTGAGTACGCAAAGGCTGATGAGCAAGATATCCTTATCAAATATACGATCCACAATAGATCTAAAGAAAAAGCCAGCCTCACGGTGCTCCCAACTATTTGGTTCAGAAACTCATGGACTTACGAAACATACAACAAAAAGCCTAAAATGAGTGTTGGGGCGTCGAATCGCATCGATATTACCCATGAAAAAGTGGGCGATTATCATCTATATTGCGAAAACGCCAAAGACCTTCTCTTCTGCGAAAATGAAACCAACTACAAAAAGCTGTATAATGTAGAAAATACATCACAATACTGTAAAGACGGCATTAACAATTATATTGTCAAAAAGGATAAAAAAACTATCAATCCTCAAAAAGTAGGAACAAAAGCTTCGGCTCTTTATCAACTTGAAATAAATGGAGAAGACCATGTAGTGGTTAAATTACGACTAAGCAACTATTCCATCGAAGCCCCATTTGAATCATTTGATTCAATATTTGAAAAAAGATTCAAGGAAGCTGATGAGTTTTATGAGCAGCAATACAAAAACATACCTAGTAAAGACTTACAAAATATCCAGCGCCAGGCTTATGCGGGTATGTTGTGGGGAAAACAATATTACTATTATAATATAAAGCAGTGGACGAAGGGAGATCCGGGCCTACCCCCTCCCCCTGTGCAACGACTTACTGGGCGTAACTCCACTTGGAAGCATTTTAGTGCCAACAACATTATTTCCATGCCAGACAAATGGGAATACCCTTGGTTTGCAGCTTGGGATTTAGCGTTTCACACCATCCCCCTATGCAGGATAGATCCGATTTTCGCTAAGCGACAAATTGAAATCTTATTGAGGGAATATTATATGCACCCAAATGGTCAAATTCCTGCATACGAATGGAATTTCAGTGATGTAAACCCTCCCGTTCATGCATGGGCAGCGTGGCGTATCTATCAAATAGATCAGCAAATAAACGAAGGCAAGGGCGATATTGCCTTTCTGGAGAAAATATTCCATAAACTCCTCCTTAACTTCACTTGGTGGGTGAATCAAAAGGACTCCGAAGGCAACAATATCTTTGAAGGGGGCTTCCTTGGACTTGACAATATTGGGGTCTTTGATAGAAGCCAACCCCTACCAACTGGGGGAAGTATAGAACAGGCCGATGGCACCAGCTGGATGGCAATGTTTTGCTTAAATATGCTCAGGATTTCTGTAGAGATATCCTTGCATGATCCTGTATATCAAGACATGGCTTCCAAGTTTTTAGAACACTTCTTGTACATAGCAGGTTCATTAAACGAAATGGGCAAAGGCGTAAGCCTTTGGGACGATGAAGACAATTTCTACTATGATCTCCTACACATGCCAAACGGATATAGTTTCCCACTCAAAATCAGATCTATGGTGGGTATCATCCCTTTGTTTGCGGTAGAAACTATAGATCAAGATACCCTTGATAGACTTCCAGTGTTCAAACGTCGCGTGGCATGGATCTTGGCCAACAAGCCAGACCTTGCAGAGCTTATCTCTAGATGGCACGAAAAAGGCAGAAAAAACACAAGAATTCTCTCGCTGACCAGAGGATATAGAATGTCCAACGTACTCAAACGCGTTTTGGATCAATCAGAATTCTTGTCAGATTATGGCATCAGGGCTTTGTCGAAATTTCATGAAAAAACACCCTATGAGTTTGACTACGACGGAAAAAAATATACGGTAAACTATACACCAGGCGAGTCTACCACTGCACTCTTTGGGGGTAACAGCAACTGGCGAGGGCCAATTTGGTTTCCATTAAACTACTTACTTATCGAAAGCCTTATGAAGTTTTATACCTATTATGGTGATGAATTTAAGCTCGAATACCCCACAGGCTCAGGGAAGCTATTTACGCTAAAGGATATTGCAGACAAACTAGGGGAAAGACTCATTAAGATTTTCACAATGGAGGACGGGAAAAGGGCCACCAATGGAGGCAATGAACTTTTCAACAAGAGTGAACATTTTAAAAATTACGTCTTGTTTCATGAGTATTTTCATGGAGATACTGGCAAGGGCCTAGGTGCATCTCATCAAACGGGTTGGACAGGATTGGTGGCTGACCTCATTCATGAATGTAACTTGATCGATTCTGCAAAAGAATAAAAAGCACCCCTAAATGGTTTTTAAAAACTATTTAGGGGCCAATTGCTTTTGTTTCTACAACTTAGATTAGGATTGTGCATTTACTCATACCCAACTTAAAACAAACTTATCTTATAAAACACTGAAAAAATCCTTAATCTAATCCACCCTTGAGGAGTATTCTAACATCATCCCTTCTACCATTTCTACCATATCGTGCGAACCAATAAACAAGGGCGTACGCTCATGCAGAGCATAAGGGTCTATATCTAAGATCCTTTGAAAACCATCGGAGGCCTTACCTCCTGCTTGCTCCACTATAAATGCCAAAGGATTACACTCATACAATAATCGTAACTTCCCCTTGGCAGAATAAGCAGTCGCTGGGTACATATATATCCCTCCTTTGATCAAATTCCTATGAAAATCAGCCGCCAATGATCCTATATAACGAGAACTATAGGGTCTGTTCGTTTCCTCATCTTCTATCTGACAGTATTTGATGTATCTCTTCACCCCTTCTGGGAAAAACTTGTAGTTACCTTCATTTATAGAATAAATGTTGCCCATTTGCGGGATCACCATATCAGGATGCGTCAAACAAAACTCCCCAATGGAAGGATCCAACGTAAAACCATTCACACCCTTGCCGGTGGTATATACCAACATGGTAGAAGAGCCATACATCACATACCCTGCTGCCACCTGCTCGGTGCCCTTTTGCATAAAATCGCACAACTGAGCTGGACCATAAGGAGAAACGCGTCTATAAATCGAAAAGATGGTACCAATAGGCGCATTCACATCTATATTTGAGCTGCCATCCAGAGGATCAATAGCAACTACATAGTTGGCATACTTGGAAATCTCACTATGGATACCTACGATGTGCTCATTTTCCTCTGATGCAATGCCGCAACATTCGCCACCATAACTCAAAGCCGATATAAATTGCTCATTGGCAAACACATCCAACTTCTTCACCGACTCACCCTGAACATTCATGAGTCCCATCTCCCCTAAAATATCTACCAAGCCTGCCTTGTTTACCTCACGGTTCACAATCTTGGCGGCAATGCTGATATCCCTCAACAATCGAGACAACTCTCCTTTGGCATAAGGAAAATCTTTTTGCCTAGCTATGATAAACTGTCCCAATGTTGTGATTCCCGATACGGCTCCCATTTTATAATCTTTGGTTTTTTGCAAAAGTTACTTTAATACAATTATTGAATTCGCTTTGAATGATTCAAAACTCATATTTTTCATAAATATATATCGGATATATGCACTTTGTAACAAGTGAGCGCCAATAAATCACCGATAACGTTATCGGCAACGTTGTCAACCTATATTATAAAAGTTATATTTAGCAAAGAGTGGGTATACCACAAAAGTGAGATGATTATGACCGAAGACGAGGCGTATAACTAGGTGCTATGCAGAACTCATTTGCGTACTTTGCTATGTAAAATGCCTCGGGTGAATGCAAACCCGCATACTTTGCAATGTAAAATGCCTCGGTTTGTTGCAAACTAGCGCATACTGCAATGTAAATGCCTTCCGTACGCCTCTTTCTCTCCACAAGTTACGCATGATTCTAAGGATAGAGAGGCGGAGGTTAATTGCCGCGGGTTTCAACCCGTGGACTAAATAGGGCACAATAGAATCATGCCCTACCTTAAAAAACAATTTTATGATTCTTGGCAGTTAAGCATCCATTGGATCCCAAACTTATCTTTAAAAACACCAAAGTATGCACCCCAAAACTGCTTCTCAAGGGGCATCTCAATCTCACCACCTGCAGACAAGGCATTGAACAAACGATCGGTCTCCCCCCTACTTTCGGTACTGATAGAAATGTAGAAATTGTTGCCAACAGATAGTTTCTGCCCCAGTGCCTCCAGGCTGTCTGAAGCCATCAAGATAGTATTGCCTATAGGTAATGAAACATGCATGATTTTGTTTTGTACTTCTGCAGGCATCTTATCCCCGTCTGAGACATCTTTGAATCGTTGCAAAATAGCAAACTCGCCCCCAAAGACCGACTTATAAAAATTAAAGGCATCTTCTGTGTTACCGTTGAAATTTAAATAAGGATTTATAGTCATCGTCATAACGTTTATAGTTTAACAAAAAATTACAGGAGCGACCTTATACGCTTTGATCCATTATTTTAATCAGCTCACCGATTACTGATTCTATTTTGTCTTTCTTTGCAAGAATGTCATCTAAACTATTAAAATACGCCATCCTACGATCCTTATAATCACCTTCTAATATATCAGAAGGAATACTGGCTATGGCAGGGTGGTGAAATACCAAATGAATCCGCTTCTGATCTCTCGGATTGAAAGTAACAAAATCTTCTTTATAGTAATAGCTAGGTGCATTCCATTTGATGCGTTCCATTACCTTACTGTCAGTCTCCTTTATAATCGTCCGTAACAGCTCTATTGCATTCTTGAAAGGGTGTTCAAGCGCATTCATATACGCTTGAACTGCATCAGCATCCGAAATTTTCTTAGCCATGACTTACTCCTTTTCGAGGACACTCTTGAGATTCGTCAACCCCAAAGTCAAATCTCCACCCAATTGTTTTTCGATATTCATAATAATACGCATGATGTTAAACGGATATGGCATACTCCCATTAAAACCCCATTTTACTTTGGTTTGATTTTCAGTAACTGTTTCAGTGATCATATAAGCTGTGGCTCGGCCTTCGAAAGGTTTGATAAAATGTAATGCCAAATCAAGTCTTTCTCCATCTACGATACCCTTTATTTCTTGTTCACCCTTACCAACCTCTTTATGGTCGCTATCCCAAGAAGTAATGTATCCAACAGTACCATCTGTGCCTTTTTCTTCTCGTTTCACGTTAGGATCTTGCATAACCCACTTGCTGTAATATGCCTGATTTTTCAATAGTTTTATATAGTCAAATACCTCATGCTTGGGTTTATTGATCACGATTTCTCGTTCTATGGTATAATCGTTTTTCACAAACAAAGCGGTGATCAATACAAGGGCGATGAGAATGGCTAAACCGATCAAGATTTTCTTTAAAATTTTCATGTCTTTAATTGTTTTGGATTTATAATTCTAATTTAATGTTTTGTACACAAATTTTACTCTTTCATTGACTATTATTATGAAATAACATTATGAATGAATGCAAAAAACGATTGAATTTGATTCTTCTAGGCCTAAAAGATCCAATGTTTCATTAAATACAAATATAGGATCATTATCAACAACATGAAGGGTGCGGATACGGCATTATGAGGTGTTAATTACGACAGGGTATTCCGAAAAATCGACAGCATTTTATAACTCTTCAAGCATCAATATATCAATACGCCTATGGAGATTTCTAGAGAATTAGGAAGGATTTTCTCCTTTGAAAATTTATAGGTATTGTAAACCGCCGATATCATTAGATCGTTGCGCTCGGCAGATAGGGGAATTAAAAATGATCCAATGAATGATAGACCAGAATTGTTCTTTACCGCAACACCCAAATCTACCTTGCTGGCATATGAGCCCAATATAGCCATCTTGTATTCATCGTGTATCTGTGGTAGTAAGCGCCATAAGGCATATAGTTTAAGCTGCCATTGGTAACTCAATGGATAAACTCCAGAAGCATTAAAATGATAGTATCGCTTTTGGGTAAAGGCATAGCGTGATGCACTAAATAGCTGAAAAGGAGCTATACCAATTGTGGTGCTTTTGTATTTTAGACCCAAACCGAGCGAACCGTCTGGCAAATAAAAGGACGATGTTGCAGAAGGTGCCGAGAAATAAACCCCTGTAGCACCCAAGGAAACCCCAGAGTACATGAATAGATTTGGCTTCAACTTTAAGCTGTAGGCATAGTTCAAAAAAAACTTGGGGGTATTGATGTATTCGCCTTCTTGCTCATTGCCCAAAATCAACCTTAGAGACTGACGAGTGTTGCCGTATGAAAAATTCCGCCCCGCTACAAAAGAAGACGTGGAGATTTCCCTGTAAGGTCCCGACATCAGTTTGTGTGTGAACATTAAGTCTATTTTACCCGTATCGGCTATATAACTTGGATTCACCAAAGGCATGTTGTGGAAATATCCATTGTATAAATCAGGAAAATACCCCGCGTATTGCCCATTGATAATGAAGCAATTAAGCACAATACATAAAGCAAACCAAGGTATTTTGTTCAAATGGAAATTTATTTTGCACAAATAAAATGAATTTTTATCTACAATTTCATTACTTATTGATCAAATAAATTTAAATATGTGTAAATGGATTCCATAGCTAAGGGACAAGAGCTGATTCAGAAAATAAGGGAAGGACGAGACAATGAAGCTGTAAAAATGCTTTATAAGAAAGTATTCCCTATTGTGAGGAAATTTGTGCTGCAACGCTATGGTACCAGGGACGACGCTTTTGACGTGTTTCAAGATGCACTCGTGGATTTCTACAATCTGGTGAGCACCAAAACTTATAAAGAGGAATATGACGCATATGGCTATGTGTTCAAACTGAGTAGTTTTAAATGGCTCAACAGGCTAAAGAGAAATCAAAAAATTGAGTACAAAGAAGATATTGAACAGTGGGATATTGAAGAAGAGGAACCACAAAGAGATTTCATGCTTTTAGGAAAACAGGAAAGCGTATTGGAAGAGTTCTTCAAACCCATAGGACAAAAGTGTATAGAGCTGTTAACGCATACCATTCTCAACAACATGCTTTTGGAAGATGTGATGTTACGGATGGAGTTTTCATCGGTAGCTGCAGTAAAAATGCAACACCAAAGATGCAAGCAAAAGCTGATGGAAGAAATAGATAAAAGGCCAGAATTGGTGAACAAATTGAAACGAGTATAATGGAAAATACTAATTCTCAAGATCTCATAGAGCAGTATCTGAAAGGAAATCTTTCTAAACCTGAACAGCTTGCTTTTGAAAAAGAACTTTTAGCAAACCCTAGCTTACAACAGGAGGTGGACAAGAACAAACTGCTTCATACTCTTTTAGCAGAAAAAAGGCTCTTGGATCTTAAAAAAACAGCCAGGGAAACGTACAATGCCGACCAGAAAACACGTTTCATTAAGTTTTCTGTGCTAGGCGCACTTTTTTTGGGTGCTGGCATAGGTACTTATTGGTTGTTGAGCGATGCGAAACCAAAAATAGCTACTGTAACACCAAATATTCAGACTCATACCGCACCAGACAACAAACAAACACCCATTATTGCTCAAAAACAAGGAGAAAGTGATAGTGTAGTTCTTCCTAAAAAAGAAACAATCATAGTTGGTAAAGTAGAGGATCGTCAACCAGCAACTAACACTCAGGAGACTGCCATAGCCACATCCCCTGCAAGTGTTGTAATGGAGCAACATACTGAAAATACAAAAGTGATGCCTGTCCCTATCGCAAAAGAACTGGTGAAGGAAACAGAAGCTAAAAACCTAGGCGATGTATGTAAAGGTATAGTACTCAAAGCAGACATAACCACATATCCAACTTGCTCCCATGAAGACAAAGGTTCTGTTGCTCTCTCCAACTTCCAAGGTGGTACAGCCCCATACTCGTTTAAAATCTTAGACAAGGAAGGTACAATGGCTATGAACCAACACTTGGCTGCAGGCCCATACACCATTTTGCTTTCAGACGAACACCAATGCACTACCAAACTCAGCCATGTCTGGATCAAAATCAAAAACTGTAACAAGAGTTATTCCTTTAACCCTTTTGTGGGGGAGAAGTGGGAAATACCCGCTACCACGCAAGTGGGACACCTTACGATTGTCGATAAAGCAGGAAATACATATCTTAGCAAAGAAATTGAAGCGGGTACCACCGAGCTTTGGGACGGCAATTCCCTCTATGGCGACGTTAAAGTAGGCTATTACCTTTTCAACATCAAATATTCGGACGGATCTGAAGAACGAGGAGCCGTTACAATAGTGAAATAATGAAACAGATTTATCAAATATTTTGCATTATATTAGTTTCTATTGGCTTTGTGAGCACTGCTCAAACGGTAGCAATTACTGACACCAACTTTTTGACATTTCTCAAAGCCAATTATGC
This sequence comes from uncultured Cytophagales bacterium, assembly GCA_945957555.1. GTDB lineage: Bacteria > Bacteroidota > Bacteroidia > Cytophagales > UBA9547 > CAMFLX01. The sequence continues at coordinate 30,197 of CAMFLX010000007.1, read as the reverse complement.
ACAAACACTGGATGTTAATGATCGACTCATAACGACAGAGGCAGCCAAAATAAAAGGGTACTTCTCTTGTGCGAATCAACAGATCCGTAGCATCGGGGAAATCAAATATTTCACAGGAATCAACTCATTAGATATATCCTCTAACAATATCACTGAGCTGCCAGACCTCAGCAAGCTTACTCAGCTAAGGCAACTTTCGGCGTACAAAAACCTGCTTACTGCACTTCCAGACCTCAGCTCAAACATACTGCTGCAAGAACTCGTTGTGTATGAAAACAAAATATCGGCTTTGCCCCCATTGAACGCCTTGGTCAATCTTAGCTATCTAGATGTGGTTGACAACCAGCTTACAGCACTACCAGAGCTCAACAACTGTAAAAAAATGGTAAAGCTTTTCTGCAACAACAATGCGATTACCCAATTGCCCAATATTGATTCTCTTCAAAATTTGGCAGCGCTAGATGCCTCCTATAACAAGCTCAAGACCTTTCCCAAAATAGATAAAAATATTGGTCTACAAACCGTTAACCTTAACGACAACGAACTTCACACTTTGGACAATCTACCCATATTACCCAATTTAAAGAAGATGTGGCTGTATGATAACTGGCTCAACTTTACGGAACTCAACAAGCTCAAGGTTTATACCAATTTCAAATCTCTATTTGCTGTATTCCCACAAAATAGCAATCCCGTTCAAACGATCGTACGGGTTAAGAAAAACGAATCACTATTACTCAAAACCAATAGTGTTGCCGATCCCTTGGACACCAACAACCGCTACACTTGGTATAAAAACGGCCAAATCATTAGTTTTGCAAATGTCTCAAGCTATGGCATCAACAAAGTGGCATTCTCTGACTCAGGCACCTATACCTGTAGCATCAACAACCTAGATTTCCCAGGCATAGTAATCAATGCCACAAGTACTAAGGTGATCGTTGACAACTGTATAGATGCCAATCAGTTTTCCACAACAGCTACCGAGATCAATTGTGAAAAATCAGGAACGCTTAAGATCAATACCCCACAAGACAACCTCTATGAATATACGCTAAAAGGATTAAATTCTGGAAAAAAACAGAATTCGACTACGGGTTACTTCACTGGCTTAGCAGAAACCACCTATACCTTATCTATTACAGCACCTAATTGTGAAACAGCCAATTATCCTTATATCATAACTATTCCGAAGGAAGATTGCACTAAGGCACTCATCACCCCTAATAATGATGGCAATCAAGACAATTTCTTCTTTGAAGATAAAGGAACTGTCAAAATATTCGACAAAAGAGGCGAGCTCATCAAATCCATGACTATTCCTGGCTATTGGGACGCCAGCTCAGAGAAAGGAATTGTACCACAAGGCATTTATATTGTAAACATCAATAACGGTGAAAAAAACATCACCATCAGCGTTGTTTATTGACCACAGAGTACACTTATTTTAATTGACATATTATATCCCATATAGTATTCTTGGAACAATACCACTTACTAGTCTCCCTCTATAGTTACCATTATCGCGAAGTTTCCTGCACTCTCATAGTTCGAAATTGATTTAGGTGTCTTATTTTCAAAATAAGACATACTTAACCACTTAATGGTCGTGACACGTATACTCCTAAACCCAAAAAAATCCTTAACCTAACAACATTATCCATCATAAGCGACTTTAGTATTTACTTGTGAAATACCAAGGAGTCCCACCCATTTTGAACTCTGCACAAATAATATTAATTTCATATCATGAAAAAATTGATCCTTCTTACTGTTGGCTTAAGTTTGGCCTTGGTTTCGTATGCACAGAACAAAAATGCCGAAGCGGAAAAAGAAGCCAAAAGAATATTTCAGGTGTATGCTACGAGTTATTCCAGTATTGTCAAAAACAAGGGTGACAAAAAAGCCATTGCCGAATTTGGAAAGCTTTTTGAATCTGGAGATGTTTCTGTAAGTAATGACTTTGACAGCACCAACCATGAATATGTGAACGTCAGGACTTTCTTGGGTATCTTACAGAAGGCGGACACTTCTATTCTCATCACTACATCACTCAAAAAGATCAATCCACTTAGAGAAAACCTTTCGAGGAATTATGATGAAAACGCCATTGATTTTACACTCTCTATCAAAAAAACAACTTATACAAAAGATTCCACAGGAGTGGTAAAAGACAGTACTAGTAGTAATATCAATATCGCAAAGACACTCTTGATCAGGTATGATGAAAACATGGCAGGTAGCTTGGTTGGTAGAATCGTATGTATTTCTGATCAAGGTAAAGAAATCAAACTGAGTCCATTACACAAGGATATAGCTTGGTGGACAAGCCTAAGCCCCGAATGGAAAAAAATACTCGGAGACAAAAATGCATTGCGTAAATATCCGAATGTAAAAGATATAGAAAACTTAGCATTTACGTTTGACCTTGACTTATCTAACTCCAAAATCACCGACATCAAGCCTTTGGCTAGAATTAAAGAATTAAGAAAACTAAACATTTCTAATACTGCCATTGACGACATAAGTCCATTAGACAGTTGCAAAATACTGGGGGAACTCAACATCTCTAATTCCAAGGTAAGGGACATTACAACTATTGCTCACCTAAAAAGTCTCAGAAAATTGTATATGAACAATCTAGAACTGAAAGATATTACACCAGTGGCTGGTCTAACCAAATTATTAGAACTAGAGGCTTCAGACAATCAAATTAACGACTTGAGCCCATTAAGTAAACTCGAAAATCTTGAAAAACTTAATCTTTGCGTGAACAAGATCTTCAAAATAGATGCGCTTAAAAGCCTTGTTAAACTTACAGACTTAAGACTTGGTAAAAACGAAATCGAAGGTATTGAAGCCCTCTCTGGTTTAACAGACTTGATCAGACTTGATTTGTTCAACAACAAAGTCCCAAGCCTTGTACCTATCAGAAACCATATCAAAATTGCCTTTCTTTATATCGATTTCAATCCCATTAAAGATTTGAGCCCGATTTCAAGATTTGGCTATTTGACTTATTTGTCCATAGAACACACGCCTATTATGGACCTTTCACCGATCAGTAACTCTACTACTATGAGCTATCTTAACATTGTTGGTACGGAGATCTCCTCACTTTCAGCAGTGGACAAGTTCAACGTCATCAAAGAGTTTAAGATGTTCCATACAAAGATTAGTAAAAATGAAGCAGCTAGGTATGCGAAAAACCACCCTGGCTGTAGAATCACATATTATTAATTTCATGAAACAGTGAAAACAATCTATTTTACAGTTTTCCTACTTTGTTTGGTAAACTATACAGAAGGACAAAACCTTGCTTCAAGAACACTTTTTGAATGGAATAAAGCAGGTATCGACACCACTGTAGAAATCGGCAATACAATCTTAAACATCAAGGATTATGGCGCTGTGGCTGATGACAGTATTGATGACCAACCTGCTTTCATAGCTGCGTTGCAATCTTGTAACTATCAAAATGCCACGATACTCATACCAGAAGGTGCATTTTTATTAAAAAAACAAATCGTATTGAATACCCAATGCACTAATTTAGCATTCAAAGGCGTCTCCTCCAAAAGCATAGTTAATATTGACTTAACTCTCAGGGATGCCGACGGTTTCATTGTTATAGGTAGTCCCAAAGGCGATTCAATCCCCGTTAAAGAAAGAGCGGCTCTGGGACAAAAATACCTCTTAGTAAAAGACGCCAGTGGTTTTGAAGTAAAACAAAACCTACACATTAGTCTCAACGACGACACCCTTATTAGATCAGCTTGGGCACATCGTTGTATTGGTATGATCAATGAAATTACCTCTATAAACAATGACACACTGTTTCTCAAATACAAACTAAGTCTGGAACTGCCAATATCAAGACAACCTCAAATACAGGCCTTCAATGCGGTTTCGAATATCGGTTTTGAATGTATGACGATCAATAGATTAGACCAAACACCAAACCAAACTTGTAATATTTTATTTCGGTGGGCAAAGAACTGCTGGGTAAAAAACATTGAGAGCAATCTCACTAATTTTGCACATATTGGAATCAGTTTTAGCAGAAATCTATACATTACCCAGAACTATATGCATCATTCTCACCAATATAGTGAAGGAGGTAATGGTTACGGCATCTCAACCGACTGGAGCTCTTCCTTGAACTTAATAGAAAACAACATTTTTTCTGATTTACGACATGCACTCATGGTACAGGCTGGTGCCAACAGCAATGTCTATAGTTATAATTTTATAACAAAACCTTCCAATATGTTCTATGGAGACATTGCCATGCACGGAAACTACCCTTTTGGTAATCTTTTTGAAGGTAATACGAGTACGAGTATCATTGCTGATAACTCGCATTTTATGAATGGCACCAACAATGTTTTTCTTAGAAATAAAACAACAGGCTTGGGTATCTTATCAGAACTCAATGTAATGGATTCTAGTCTTTTCATCGGTAACCATGTATTTGGCAATGGCCCGATTGCAGGTTCATATAGAATTTCAGGTAGAGGAACTGCTGAATATGGAAATATGCAAAATGATGGTTTTGCATCAAACAATGATAGTTTTACAACTTTGATATCCCTTTACCTCTCCCAAAAGCCAGCCTTCATGCTGACCACAGAATCGTGGCCCATTATTGGAAACAATTTTACGGAAAATGAAAACATTCCTGCCCAAAATCGCTTTTCTGCAAGTAACTTTACGGAATGTTCTGATACAAAAGTAGATATAAGAGACGAGCTTCTTAATGCAGCCCAATATAGTAGAGTATTATTTTTTGATAGAACAGGAAAGCTCATCAAAGAAAGTTCCGACTTTAGTTATGACGATCTAAATACCGGATTGAATATTATTCAAACGTATGAAGGCAACATAATTCGTACTTTCAAAGTATTCAAGAATTAAGTTCATATACCCCTAAACGCTCATATTTTATGCTTAAGAAAAAACCAAAGAAGAGGTGGATTCTGATCCTTATATTATTAGGTATCATTGTTTTATGGAATGGATATCAAAAACAGGAACAAACACTCCTAAGTAGCACAAATACCCATACTGACAGTTCTTTATTTGATTCCAGAAAATGGATCAGTTATTCCGACAGTGCCTGCCATAGGCGCCAATATATGGCCAAAGATCTTATTGATCATCATTTGGACAAAAATATGGACACACTTGAGATAAAGAACATTCTAGGGATTCCAATCGTTAGAAATCATAATCCCTTAAGGTTTTATTACGATCTAGGTTACCACAAAGATTTTAAACCATTATTTCTGATCATCACTTGGAATCCTCAAGGCAATACAATAAAAGCGTCGGCCTCGATAGAAGAATATTGAATTTATAATCTAATAGATTTCATACTTACAAAAATAGGAAAGAGAAACCATTGTGGCTCCCCCTTCCTATTTCTCACAAAAACCTTAACACCAAAACTTCTACCTTATAATAGTTACCGAACCCGCAACTGGTTTAAAGTTCGGCTTCTTAAGATCTATCACATAGTAATAAGTAGCAGCAGGCAGCTCTTGGTTATTTCTATTACCATCCCAAGGATTGGCGTAACCATCAGAATGATAGACCAAAGTTCCCCACTTGCTGTAAATATCTACTTTAACGTTTGGATAAAATGCATTCACGTTTTCCAAAACCCAATTGTCATGGTCACCATCACCATTTGGTGTAAATACATTGGGAATAAAGATGCCCAAATCAACAGCAATGATTGCAGTATCACTCATTGGACACATTCCGTTGCTGTTAGCAACAGTCAAAACCACCTTAGTGAGTGTATTTTCAGGTACAAAACTAGCCATTATAGAAGTACTGTTTGCTATATTACCCGTAGGCACCATCGTCCATTTATAAACAAACTGTCCGTTTGCTCCTTTCGAGCTTCCAGAACCATCCAACACAACTTCCCTTGGAAAATCTTTCATACTTAATACAGGATAACTACCTGCTGAAGCTATAGGATTAGGCAATACCACCACGTCTAACATGATCGAATCTTTCCCAGTACATGGACTATTGATATAGTACTTATGTTGTACTTTTCCTGGTTCATTATATCTAATGATATACTTTGTATACTCGGTACCATTTGGCGATACTATACTATCAATGAAAATTTTAGGATCAATCAATAGATTCGGAATACCACCGCTTAATTTTTTAATACTAATGGTATCCTGATAGCCAACACAAACGATTGTTTTGTTAAGATCGATTTCCGCCTTTTTATCATAAGGAACAAATATATTCACATCTAATGTATCGCCATAAGTGTTGCATGCCGCCGTAGTTGTGATTGGATGAGCAATTACCTGACCAGAGGTCAAACCTTTCCCCCATTTAACCCTCAGTGAATCCATTGACAGGATTGTTGTATCAGATTTTCCAGTAGGCAACACTTCAAAGTTATAACCAATCACGCCATTTACCAATGGTATATGATAGTCATAGGAGAACGTCTCACATACAATAGAATCACCAACTAAACCATTTGGATTACCGATAGCATATACCAAACCAACACCATCTACAGCAGTATTTGGACATCCAGTACCTGTACTGTCAATCGTAAACGAAACTTTATTGATTCCCTCTGACAACATTGCAGCATCAAGTGCAAAAGATATATCTCCACCGCCCTGTTTCTTAATGCTTGTAGTAGTTCCTTGTACACTTGCGATATATTTCCATTTAGCATCGGTGCCATATAGAGGTATGGTGGTCCCCATCCCCAAACAAGTCGAAACTGTGTCAGATAAAAGACTCGTATTTGGCACTTGATTGATCGTTATAAACTGATTCGGTTTAACCCTGACATCAACACATCCAGCCACACTAGCCACTACATATAATGTGTCTTGACCTGCTTTGCTTGGTTTTGTTTTGAGCACCGAAACCGAAGGCCCATCCAACAATGTAGCTCCTCTGTAAAGTGTATAAGTCACATTTTTCACAGGATCAACTCTTACTATTGCTTCATCGCCTAGACAAATAGGTGAATTATTACGCACAAATGTGTTTTCATTAGGAATTGGATTCACCCTCACATTTGCAGTATCATTTAGGTTAAACAATCCACAACCGGCATTACGAGTAGTGGCAGTAAACACATGATTACCAGTATCTAGACCAAATAAAGGACCAAATGTAAGCGTATCTCCATCAAATTGAGATATTAAAGAGTCCAACACGGGCTTTCCGTTATCTTTGATACGATACACATCACCAACACTCGTTTTCATAATGGTAATACTTACTGAGCCGTTTTCACAAATCACATTGGATGTTGCTGAAACAACAGGGGTAAGTGTATCAATCGAATTGTTAATGGTCAAATCTTTACTGTTAGACGTATCAGACAAACAGTTCTGTACCATTTCTATCACCCTTATTTTATGTTTACCAACTTCCAAGTTACGGAACGGACCGAAACTGAGGATGTCGCCATTGCCTGATTTTACAGCACCTAAATTAGTATTGACGCCACCAAATTCATCAACTACTTGATAGGTATAATCAGCATTTCTGCTTATTTTAACATCAACAGTCAAACCTGCATTGCTACAAAGTATGGATCCGTTTAAAAGTACCTCAAATGCTTTAGCATTAGGCTTATCGTTCACTTTCACGGTTTGATTAGAAAGTATCGTATCACTACATGCATTATTATGAGCATTCAATGTGAACAAATGATTGCCTACCGTTAAAGTATATGGACCGAAAATCAACTTGTCATCATCTTTTGTCGCTTTTGCAGAATCTCTAACAACTCCGTTTTCAAATAAAGTATAAGTTACGCCTTTCTGTGTTTTACTCAACGAAAGTTGTGCGGTACCATTAGAACAAACCACGTTTGTATCAGCTTTCAAGACTGGTACTGTTGGATCTATCTTTTTATTCACATTAACTGAATCGGTAGTTGCCAAATCGACGGTATCACAACCAATATTTTTTGCGGTTACCCTTAAACGATGGCCTCCTAATGAGAATGTAAATGATCCGAAGTCTATGTTACCACCATTGCTACTTGCCGTAACAGTTGTTCCAATTTTAGTACCATTATCAAATAATGTGTAGTTGACACCTTTTTGAGTATTTGAAAGGATAATCTTGGATACGTTCAAGGTACCTTCACATACGTCTGTTGATCCTGCTTCTAGTTTTGGATTTCTTGATTTAAGCGAATCGCTAATAACGACTACGTCAGATGATTTCATTTCTACTGTGCTACATCCTGCATTGGTGATTAATGCTGTAAACACATGACGACCTGTATCTAAGGTAGAAATTGGTCCAAAAGGAAGTATGTCCCCATTTTGAAGTGCTGTTTTTGGTGACAATATATTAACACCGTTGTCCTGCAATTGGTAAGTGACATCTTTTTGTGTACCAGAAATCGTAATATTTATGGTACTAGTACTTCCAAGACAAACATTTCCATTTCCTGCTTCTATCAAGGCAATGTTTCTATTTAATGAATCACTCACCGTTACTGTATCTTTTGCACTAAGAGTCGCAGTACCACATCCATTATTAGTACCTGTTGCGGTAAAGATGTGCTGGCCTACAGCCAAATCGAAAGGTCCAAACAGTAATGTCTGATTCGCAGAACTAGTAAGTTGTACAGAGCCAATATTTACGCCATTATCTTTTAATTGATACTTAATACCTGCTTGAGCATTTTTAAGTTTAACAGTAACTGAACTCGTAGAACCTTGACAAACATTGGCTGCACCTGCATCTATTTTTGGAGTAGCCAAATCGATATTTTGATCAACAACTATAGAGAACGAATATACTGTAGCTGTACCGCATCCCCCAATGGTGGCTTTTATAATATAGTGATTTGTATCTAATGGAATATTCGCAATTGTATATGATGGATCAATGCTAGTTATGGGCAAGGTATTCAACTTCGTCTCTACCGTACCATTTTGAGTAAAGATATTATAATCGACGCTTGGCTCTGGATTGGTGATCGTAATAGTAACATTATTTGCATTTTGGCAAATCGGTAATGTTGGAATACCTGTGACAATTACAGGCTTCACCCCAGTATTCACTTGAACATTTACAGTATTTGGGAAATTCACCGTAGCACACCCTGCAATATCAGCCTTGACACCCAAAGTATGCAGACCAACACCCCCCAAGGCATAGTTACCTGTGCCAATAGCGCTTAAAACAGGACTCAAGCTCGTAGAGGCTGCATTAAACTGATCAATCACCGTATATTTTACGCCAACTTGCGGACTTGTCAGATTCACCGTTGTGAAAGTTCCTTCACAAATTGGACTTGTTGCGGTAAATGTACGTTGCGTTGGTAAGATATTGATAACCACATTGGCCGTATCAGTCATATCAACCGTAGTACAACCCGCGACTGTTCCTTTCACAGAAATAATGTTCAAACCTGACACAAGAGGGGCTTTATTGGCAATTCTGATTTGAGTAAGGGTACCCAACACAGGATTCCCTACAGCAGTAGCGCCTAAATATGCTTGATAACTTACATTTTTCTCTACTCCTGCCAATGTTACAGTAGCACTATCTGTATTGCTACAGATGGTTATACCTGTAGCCGTCACTTGTGCTGGAGTTTTATTTACAGCAACTACTGGTTTAGCAGTAAGTGTTACATTGCTACAGCCTGCAACACTAGCAACCACAGTAAATGTGTAATTGGTTGGATTTGTTGTGGCTGTAAGTACGCTTGTGGTGATATTCAATGCGCCATTAGCTGTAGCTGTGGCCGACCCTAAAACATTGTTATTTTGATCTCTTACAGTATACGTAATTCCATTAGTCGCATTAATCGTAACCACACTTGAACTGCCTGAGCATATTGGTGAAGTCGCTGTTACTGTTGCCGAAGCACTTTGAGCGGGATTAACGACTACTACTGGTTTCTGCGTCAAGACCACATCTGTACATCCAGCTACAGAAGCCGTAACTGTAAAGGTATAACTAGTTGGACCCGTTGTCGCTGTGAGTGCAGTCGTGGTGATGTTCAAGCTTCCATTTGCGGTTGCTTTCGCAGAACCTAAGGTATTGTTATTTTGATCTTTTACCGTATAAGTAATCCCATTTGTAGCCGCGATAGTAACTACACTAGTGCCTCCAGAACAAATTGGTGAAGTGGCTGTTACAGACGCAGCTGCGTCTTGCGCTGGATTAACAACAACTTGAGGTTTTTGAGTTAGTATCACATCACTACAGCCAGCAACCGAAGCAGTTACCGTAAACGTATAAGTAGTTGGTCCTGCAAGAGCTGTTAACACAGTCGTAGTAATGTTCAAGCTTCCATTCGCACTTGCTTTAGCAGAACCTAAGATATTGTTATTTTGATCTTTTACGGTGTAAGTGATTCCATTCGTTGCAGTAATCGTCACCACGCTGGTTCCCCCCGAACAGATCGGAGAGGTAGCAGTTACCGTAGCAGCAATATCCTGAGCTGGGTTAACGACAACTTGAGGTTTTGTAGTCAATACCACATCCGAACATCCAGCTACTGAAGCCGTAACTGTGAATGTATACGTAGTTGGCCCAGTAGTTGCGGTAAGAACAGTAGTAGTTATATTCAAATTCCCACTAGCTGTAGCTTTTGTTGACCCTAAAGTATTACCATTTTGATCCTTTACAGTATAAGTGATTCCGCTAGTCGCCGCAATGGTCACTACACTTTTCCCTCCAGAACAGATTGGAGAAGTTGCTGTTACGCTTACAGCAGGATCTTGCGCAGGATTTACTGTTACCACTGGTTTTTGTGTAAGAACAACATCGTTACATCCAGATACTGATGCAGTGATTGTAAAAGTATAATCTGTAGGACCTGTCGTTGCAGTAAGTGCAGAAGTTGTTATATTTAATGGACCACTTGTAGTAGCAGTGCCTGTACCTAAAACCGTATTATTTTGATCCTTCACCGTATATTTGATACCATTAGTGGCCGTAATCGTCACCACGCTAGTACCTCCAGAGCAAACTGGTGAAGTTGCAGTAACGGTAGCCGTTGGATCTTGTGATGGATTTACCAATACTGTAGGTTTTGTCGTTAAATCTTTGGATGTACAACCCGCAACTGAAGCTGTAATGGTAAATGTGTATGTCGTTGGACCGCTAGTCGCCGTTAATGCGCTTGTGGTAATGTTCAAATTACCATTGGCTGTCGCTGTACCACTTCCTAATGAAACACCATTTTGATCCTTCACAGTGTACGTGATGCCATTGGTACCGAAGACAGACACAATACTGGCAGTACCGCCTGAACATATTGGCGAAGTCGCAGTGACTACAGCGCTTGGATCCTGAGATGGATTCACAGTGACGTTCGGTTTGCTGGTCAATACCACATCAGAGCATCCTGCTATAGAAGCAGTAACGGTAAAGGTATACACTGTTGGGCCCGTAGTTGCTGTCAATACCGATGTAAGAATATCCAAATTACCGCTTGCACTTGCAGTACCAGTTCCTAAAACATTACCATTTTGATCTTTAACCGTATAGGTCATACCTTTTGTTGCAGCTATAGAAACGGTACTCTTTCCTCCCGAACAAATAGGCGAAGTTGCGGTAACTGTGGCATTTGTTGGCTGCACTGGATTTACAGTCATCGTTACCGTGTTTGAGTTTGCGGTATTGGTAACTACACAAGTTTCATTGGAGGTTAATACCACGGAAACCTGATCACCATCAGCTAGATTTGAACGCGTAAATGTACTTGAACTCGTAGCAGCACCTGCATTAACCCCATTAATTTTCCATTGGAAAGAAGGAGCCGTTCCTCCATTCGCAACTGTTGCAGAAAAAGTTACCGAATTACCAGCACAAACTACTGTGTTGGCCGTTGAGATATTAACAGAAGGCACCAAGTTCGTTCCTATGTTCATTGTAATCACATTGGAAGTTGCAGTATTTGAGGTCCTACAAGTAGCATTTGAAGTTAATACCACCGAAACTTGATCACCGTTTACCAAGGTACTCGTGGTAAATGTAGCATTGGTTGCACCGTTTACATTAGTACCATTAACCCTCCATTGATACCCAGGACTCGTACCACCATTAGTTGGAGTAGCCGTAAATGTTATTGAAGATCCTGAACAAATGGTAGTAGCTGGAGCTGAAATATTTACAGATGGTGTAATGTTAGGATTCACCGTCATTGTAATGTTTGATGATGAATTGGCAGTTGTCGGAGTAGCACAAGTGGCATTTGACGTTAACACCACCGAAACCACATCACCATTTGCCAAAGCAGTACTGGTAAAGGTATTGGATGCTGTGGCAGCCCCAGAGTTCGTTCCATTTACTTTCCATTGGTAACTTGGTGCAGCTCCACCATTTGTCGGAGTTGCAGTAACCGTTACCGATGTTCCTGCACATATAGTTGTAGCTGAAGAAGACAGTGTTACCGAAGGTGTAAGAAGAGGATTCACCGTCATTGTTACATTTGAGGTCGAATTAGCTGTAGTTGGTGTGGCACAAATCGCGTTTGAAGTTAAAACTACAGACACTACATCTCCATTAACCAATGAGGAGCTTGTAAATGTATTCGAGGTAGTACTTGCACCTGAATTCGTTCCGTTTACTTTCCACTGATAAGAAGGAGAAGTTCCACCATTAGTTGGCGTTGCAGTAACGGTAACAGATGTACCTGCGCATATAGTCGAAGCCGTAGCAGAAAGACTCACCGCTGGTGTTAATAGCGGATTTACCACCACCGCAGGTTTGTTCGTCAACACTACCGCACTACATCCTCCCACTGTTGCGGTAACAGTAAGTGTATACGTTGCTTGGCTACCTGTTGCTGTTAAGGTACTTGTAGTAATAGTCAAATTACCCGTTGAAGCCGCTGTAGCAGACCCAAGTGTATTGTTATTTTGATCTTTTACAGTGTAAGTAATGCCTTTAGTAGCAGCAATAGTTACAGTACTCGTAACTCCAGAACATAAAGGGGAAGTTGCTGTTACCGAAACGCTAGGATCTTGGACTGGGTTAACAACCACCGATGGTTTAGTGGTCAAAACTACGTCAGAACAACTTGCTACAGAAGCCGTAACCGTAAAAGTATAAGTAGCTGGTCCACCTGTAGCAGTGAGTGCACTAGTTGTGATATTTAGATTCCCCGTAGATACGGCAGTCGCAGTGCCAACCACTGTATTGCTCTGGTCTCTAACCGTATAGGTAATGCCATTAGTTGCCGCAATAGTTACAGTACTTGTACCTCCAGAACAAACAGGGCTAGTAGCAGTAACTGTTGCACTAGGACTTTGTACTGGGCTTAAATTTACCGTAGCCGTATTCGTCAAATCTACAGTAGCACAAGCTGTTCTTTTCGCTTTAAAACTAATCGTATTAGCACCTACAGTTAAACTGGCAACGGATATCGTTATTGGAAGATTTGCACCGGTACCTGTAGCAGAACCTAATAATGTAGCACCTTTGTATGCCTCGTATACTACACCTGCCTGAGCACTATTTACGGTCACGGTGGTATTGGCAGCACTATTACAAACGGTATTACCCGCAACTGTTAAACTGGAGCTAGGTGGCACATTTACCGTTATTTTAATAATATCTTGACAACTAGTGTTCGTAAATTTATACAAAGTAAAGTAGTAGTCTCCTGCTACAGTCATCCCAGAAATAACTCCAGTAACGGGATCAATGGTTGCTGCTGCTGGATTGCCCGCAACGACACCCCATTTTTGGTATTTGGGATCTCCAGGGTTTGCGTCTTTCAAATCGGCAGTAGAACCACAAACCGCAGTATCGGGACCGGCGTCACCTGTATTGGTATTACACTTAATAAGATTAGAACAAGTATTGGGTACAAAACTGCCATCACGAGTAGCTGTAAAATTTTTGGTTACTGATGCATGAGGCACAGTATTCTGCACATCAAAAATACCCGTTGGAAGTCCAGAATCATAAAAATTGAGACCCAATCCATCATTACCAAAAGGTCCCTGATTTATTGTACTGCCAGAAAACACAAACTTTCCATTACCAATCACAGGTGTACCGTTATTACTAAAGTTAATCCCTTGTACAAAACCCTCCCCCGTCACATTCATGGCCTTACCTTGGATCACAAACTTTGAACCGTTCAAACCTGTCACGTAAGTAAATCCTGTCACAAACAAAGTATCTTGACCATTGTAAGTAAAACCTCCATCAGCCACGAAATAGCAACTATTTGTAATGTTTCCAGAAGCATTAAGGGTCATTTCAGAACCTTTAGCAAACAAATAGCCATCATTTGAAATACTGGCATTTAAGTTAATAGGCCCTAAAGCGGTCAAACTATCGTGGTTGATAAATGTATTGGTTCCAGTATTCATAGTAAATGAACTTTTCATGAGAACGTTCCCATTGTTGGTAAACGAAACGTTATTCATGGTCATACTATTATTAAAGGTCAACTTAGCCGTAAGACCGTTGATCCAAGTACTCGCTTGGTTAAAACCATAGGAACCTGTAAAGGTCGCCACTCCATAATTTTCTATCCTTGCCAAACCCGCATTGTTATCAAAGTTAAACCCTGGTAAGGAAGCTGTTCCACAGTTGATAAATCTACCTCCAAAATTATTGAATGATGCCGGATTAAAAACAGCACCAGGCGCAACATAGATAATACCCGTTGATGCAACACTGTTGATATTTCCTGTGTAGGTTCCCGACTGGATGCAAAGTGTTTGATTTGCCGCTACCGTAAACCCACTTGTTTCATTGGAGCCGGCCGACACTGTAAAGTTGCAAGTAGCTGGTGCAGTGGGGCATTGCCCCATCATGGAATAACCTAAGAGTAAAAATAAAATTATTGAGTTAATTTTATTTAAAATTACATAAATGTTTTTCATAATTATATTCACTGATTTATCTATAAAGTGTCCTATCGAATAATGTAAACTATCTTTTTGCTACACTTAAAATTAATTTGTTAATTGGCGTACGTAGATTCTACGTACAAATAACGATACCATTATTTGTCCTGCTTACGTTTTCCCTAGCTAAATGTTACTAACTACGTCAAAAATGACCACTTAAAGGATTTACATAGCCACTTAAGAAATAGTATAAATCTAGTATTACCCTAAGTTAACCAATAATACAATTAAACGCAACAGTATAATATATAGCGATTTAAGCAAAGTCAATTATTCTAAATTAAAATCACAAAACATGACATAATAAAGAATAAAACAATATCGCCTACAAACCCTATAAATGAGGAGCATTTACATATATAGTAATATCTTTAGCATTAAATAAAGTAATGAATATGTAAACTTAAATATCAATCAGAATTACCAATACTACACTACCACTAATTTTTTGGTATCATGCAATCGTCCTGCTTTAATTTGATAGAAATAAATACCTGGTCTCAAATTTCTCAAATCCACAAAAACACTGTTCTCCCCATAATTACGGTATTCATTAAGAACAGTACTGATGGTTGCACCTTCTGAATTTTTTAGATACAATTCTACCATACTTGGAGTATTGAGGTAAAAGCTAATCACGGTACTCTCTTTAGCAGGATTGGGATAACAAGAATTCATTTTGAACCTCTGCAACAAAAAGTCGCTCACCTCATCAGGGCTTGCGATAATCTGCAAATCTTGTCCCCTACCATTATAATCGCCCTTAAAAATCAATCCATCGGTATTGTCTACCTTACCTGCATCCACACAAAACCACTGTTTCAATATCGAAGCATAAACTTGTCTGTAGTCATACTGCAAATCCACATTGTCCTTCATCATATCGGGGCCATTACCGTAAACTCCTGGCGATACGCCTTTTCCGATGATAAACATAGGAGCACCGTTGCCGTGGTCCGTGCCCGCGCTTCCATTAGAATACACCCTTCTTCCAAATTCAGAAGTAGTCATTGTTAATACTCTATCTTCGATTCCTCTGGCTTTAAGGTCGTCCTGAAAAGCTCTCATGGTAGATGAGATATGGTATAACAAGGCTGCATGACTCCCCATAGTACGATCGGCCTTATCTACTTGCTGTGCATGGGTATCAAAACCTCCAATTTTCACCAGATAAATCTTAGTCTTACAACCTCCATGGATCAAGTTTGCAATAATCTTCAGTTCCCTTGCAATTGGGTTCTTCAAATTAGGCGCCCTGAATGGATATTCTGCTGGATAAGTAATATTAGGATCATTTTGTTTTCCTGCATTATACATAGCCAACAATCGATCGTCATACTCATCTGTCTTTTGCTCCAAAGAAAGAATATAGTTTAACTCTTTATAATAAGGAGAATCAGCTAAAGCAGCTGGAGGAATTCCCCTCGCGTCTACACCCACTTTATCCTCAAAGCCTTCCAAGTTTTCAACCAAATTAAAGAAAGACGGTGGGTCATATATGGAAATAGCACTGGTAATATCTTCATCTTGATGAAACAACAAAGATTGCTCATTGCCAAACTCTAGCGCCAAAGGATCCAGCATATTGGAATTAGGGAAATCTTTGGGATAATGGAGCGGTGCAATAGAATCATTCAAATACCTGCCTGCCCAACCAGACGTTAGGTAATCAAATGCGCCCCCACCCATATAAAATATGTCTCTACTCCTAAAATGAGACCCGTTGTTAAATGCATACGAAACACCTTGAACCAATTTCAATTTGCCCTCATCATACAAGGACTTAAAACCGCCCATATCAGGATGCAATCCTACCAACTGGTTATCAGTCAAAGTCGAATCTAAATTAATAAGTCTGCGAGGATCCTTGTCCGTATTGGGGAGTGCTATATTAGGCCTTGCATTTTGGTACTCTGCATATTGTGCTAGTGGTACCGCCGTATTTACGCCGTCATTACCACCCAACATTTGCAAAATAATCAAAACCCTATCGTTGTTACACTCCAAGGCCATCCTTTGCAGAGGATTACTGGTATCTGCCCAAACTTTAAACGGTACATTTTCAAGCACAAAAGCACCAGCACCATATATTGATAAGTCCTTAATGAATTTTCTACGTTTCATGTTGTTTTAAGCTAATTGATATTCTGGTGATTGTAATAGTGAATTAAATAAATCAGTCAACATACCTGTGATGTCTATTCTGTAAGGCTCATAACCATCGGCTCCGGGCCATCTTTGAACCCAAAAGTTGTTGGCGCCTAATGGATCTACCGCACCCAATTGAGAGAACCTCTGTTTGAAATACTCATATCGCTCTGTAGTGATCTCCCCTCCTACCTCTGACATCGGTAAGAAATAAGGCAACACCGCTTTCAACAAGGGTTCAATACCTGCTGTAGCCTCAGTATCGAAATGTTTCTTCACAAAGGCATATACATCAATAGTTACAACATTATCAACAGAAGCTGTATTGGTCGTTTTCCTTATGAAATTGTATCTCTGAGACAAATTCATTGAATTGATCCAAGCCCTATTGAAAATAGGATATTGGTAATATGCCTCAAACCCAGCTACATCACTTGGATTAAAGAAATTCATACCCATATCACCAAAATATTCTATCAATTTCAAGAAATAGTTGTAGTTATTCAGCAAATCTGTTTGTACATCAGGCCCATTCGCTTCAAACATACCCAAAGTGTTCATGGCCAACTCTACTGGGCTTTTAATGATGCCACCAAAATTATCATTTTTCACATCAGCATCCATGCTGTCGTAGAACTGAGTGCTCGTCACGATTTTTCTGATAACGGGCTCTATTTTAAAGCCACTACCCGTAAAAGTCGTTACCAAATCTGCAATCAAATCATTATCAATATTTGGATTGATCGCATGGTACACATAATACCTATATAACCTGCGGCAAACGTGCTTACCTGTTTCAGGTTGTTCATAAATCAAATTAATCAATTGATCTAATTCATCGAGCATACTTGCTTCACTTGGTTTGCCAGTAACCAACAACGCTGCATTGGCACTAATTACTTTATTGCCAAGCCTATCACTGAAAATCTTATCATCTGGGTCATGTGCAGAAACGGTGCCTCCTGTACCTGCTTTCACTTTTACGCGAGGTAATGAGGTATCAGGATCTATTGTCAACAGTTTGTCATCTAGATCATAGCCAGAAAGTACTCTTGCCGCTGCCTGCACATCCTGTTCGGTAAAATAAATATAATCACCCAAAGTCGTAGCGGCAGGTGTATAGCCAGGCAAGCCTTTGCCTATAGAGTAGAGCTCAAACAATTCACGAGCATAGTTTTCATTCGGACTACCCTTTACATTAAGCTGTCCATCCAACAAAGCCACCATACCGTTGTCCAAACTAATTTTCTTGGTCAACACCTTAAAGTTAATAGCAGCGGGTTGCGCTCCATCAAAGGCAAATTTCCTAAGCAATACATTCTGATAATACAAGGCACGACTGCTCGCAATTTTTTCTTGAATCGCCGTAAAAAAAGTATGCATCCAAAACACCACCTTTTCCCTTGCAGAATTGCTCAAACGGTCGGGATCATCAATTTTAGGCAACATTTGGCGCAGCCACCAAGCCTTAAAATATCCCTGAAGATCACCATCTTTGGTATCGCCAGAAGCAGGGATGGTATCCACCCAAGTAAGACCCGTGGACGGATCTATGGGCGCCGATGGCTCCGATTTATTTTGAAACAGTGCATCTACTGCTTGGGAGGCAGTATAACCCGCAAATGTATCCACATCTGCTTTTGTATAAGAAAAACAAGTTCTTCTTAGTAAATGTAATGCTTTCTTTTTCCCTAAGCTACCAGTATGTAATGTAAAAGGCATAACTCTATTTTGTAGAAAGATAGGAATTTTTTAATTAAATGTAAAAAAATGCAAAAAGAAACGTAAAAAATCCTATTATCTTCCTACGTATTGTATAACAGGACTAAAGTCCAGCCTTAGAACGTCGGCCGTCCCCATGGAACTCGTGCCGAGCCAACATGTTTGGGTTCTAAAACAATGACAGGGTTCTTATTCGCCCCAATGTGCTCGGTTCATGGCTGGCCATAAAGTCCCCAATGCTATTAAGTTTCCAACGATCCGTCGCGTCGGGATTGATTCTGACCTACAAGAGAAGATGACGCACCCCAACATAAGTCCTGTAGGGACGATATACTGGTAGCTGTATATAACAGAAACGGAATGAGTCACGCTAGTGACGACATAGTGATGGTCGTAAAAAAAAACGGTTTATCGAAAAATTCCAAAATCAAAACTATGTCGTCGCTACGCGACTTGGTAGCTAGGCTTGGAATGGTTTCTACCAATATGTCGTACCTACGGGACTCTTGCAGAGCCAACATGTTTGGGCTATAAAAGAGTAACAAGGCTATTAATCAGCCCAATAGGCTAGGTTCATGGCAGGCTATAAAGTCCCATCGGGACGACCGACATGATAGCAATGGGTTTTAACCAATGGGGCAAATGATGTGGTATAATATTTATACAGCAGGGCGAATATCCATGACATAAGATTGACAAGGCTCTTGGACAACCCAATAGGCTAGGTGCATGGCTGGCCATAAAGTCCCCAATGCTATTAAGTTTCCAACGATCCGTCGCGTTGGGATTGATTCTGACCTACAAGAGAAGATGACGCACCTCCAACATAAGTCCTGTAGGGACGATATACTGGTAGCTGTATATAACAGAAATGGAATGAGTCACGCTAGTGACGACATAGTGATGGTCGTAAAAAAAAAAACGGTTTATCGAAAAATTCCAAAATCAAAACTATGTCGTCGCTACGCGACTTGGTAGCTAGGC
The DNA here is from genome assembly GCA_945957555.1 of uncultured Cytophagales bacterium. Classification (GTDB taxonomy): domain Bacteria; phylum Bacteroidota; class Bacteroidia; order Cytophagales; family UBA9547; genus CAMFLX01. The sequence continues at coordinate 10,425 of CAMFLX010000007.1, read as the reverse complement.
TTGGAATGGTTTCTACCAATATGTCGTACCTACGGGACTCTTGCAGAGCCAACATGTTTGGGCTATAAAAGAGTAACAAGGCTATTAATCAGCCCAATAGGCTAGGTTCATGGCAGGCTATAAAGTCCCATCGGGACGACCGACATGATAGCAATGGGTTTTAACCAATGGGGCAAATGATGTGGTATAATATTTATACAGCAGGGCGAATATCCATGACATAAGATTGACAAGGCTCTTGGACAACCCAATAGGCTAGGTGCATGGCTGGCCATAAAGTCCCCAATGCTATTAAGTTTCCAACGATCCGTCGCGTTGGGATTGATTCTGACCTACAAGAGAAGATGACGCACCTCCAACATAAGTCCTGTAGGGACGATATATTGGTAGCTGTATATAACAGAAATGGAATGAGTCACGCTAGTGACTACAAACACCATATTCACTAAATTTTTTTACAGCCCAGTCAAATACTGTTATTCCAAATCCTGTGTCTTTATGTACAATGATAGAGTGATAATATGGGCGAGAATAAAGCCAATCGTAACCGTCCAACTGTCTGAAAAGTTGTCCGAGCAAAACACCAAATTCGCAGACGGTCACTAAATAAGGATTTGAAAAGTCTTTAGGGTCGCTTTCTTTTATAAGTTCAATGATTTTTGCCCTGTCGTAATATTTGTCAACTGTATCCAGAAGTTCAAAGTTTACGTTGTCTGATTTATGTATTAATGAAAAGTCGTCCAGTACAGCTTTGGTCATTGTGTCATTTATAAGAGTTTTTACTTCTTCTAAATATTCAGGTGCCAAATACTGTATTTTGTCCAAGTCGAGAGGTTGTCCTTCAAATGCCGCAATTTGATACATATCAGGTCTTGTCATTTTTGGCCTGTCATCTTCGTCATACCAAGGACTTAGGTACTTGACGAAAAGTTCGTCACAATGAGGGAGTTTCTTTTTAAATAGTCCAAACATCTTTTCTTGATTTCTGTGTTTGTTGTCGTCCTACAATGACCGCTAACATGTCCAATTACCCCACACTTTCTGTTTTTATGGCGTCTATTTCTAAATTTTCGCTGGTTTTACTGGGGTTACATAAAGATGCACTCAGGTAAAGCCATAGATGTATTCATAACTCAATTTTAAGATTTATTTGTTTGAAATCCAAATGCCCGAGGATGCTCATACCTCAAAGCATATTCCACCGCAAAACATCTGGGCAGGAAACCCTCAATTATCTTTTAGTTCCTGAGCTATGCTCGCAATATCCATGCTCTCGCATTCCATTGCCCTACGGAAGATCTAGAACAGCAAGATTTTTTTTTCCAATTCTCAATTAAATATGGTTTCTTCTTTTTTAGTCTATTCGTCAACGAGTCAGCAACTCTAATACTTTCTTGCCACGAGTTTTTATGGCTCGGATATCCGTCCCCTGTTCTAAGGTCATAGACAGCATAAATTTCTGTTGTATCGCCCCACGTCAAGTAAATAATACTGTCGACCGAATTTGCGGAAAAGTTTTCTGGATCAGTTATGTAGTCATGAGTTCCAATTAAATGTTTCATTGGAACAATTGACATGCTATTCTCTGCCGATATTCCGTAATAGATTGCAGTGGCCATGTCAAATTCGTTTTCCTGTTCAAGGTCAAAATACACGTTATGTATTCCCTTCACTTGAACTCTACCAATCTTATGGGTTGGTTCTGTGTCAATGAAAACCAAATAGAATATGGTCGCAAAGACGACAAAAGTCCCAATTAATATGAGTAGTAGTTTTTTCATTCAAATGTTTGCTAACGGAATCGGGCTTTGTTTCCTTTATTGTTCTTCAATTGTCTTTACAAATTTTCTGTTTTCAACTGCGATTAAGTCATATTTATTCTGTCCCACGAAAAACGCTGAATAAGCCCAAGTGTTGGTCGGTTTCTTTAAATCTTCAAAGTAATATTGTCCAGAAACTTCAAAGTCCAACATTGCAAGTTCAAAAGGGTAAATTTTATACAAGGCTTTCAATATACTTATAAAAAAGTCGGTTAACTGTTTCGGCACTTTGGGGTTTTCTGTCCAAGTTTGATACTCTGCCCCAAAGACCTTTTCAATTGCTGCCGTGTAAAAGCAAATGTCAAACCAATTGAATCCAGTTTCGACAGGCTCGTCTTCCCGTATATTATAAGTCATAAAAGGAATGACAAAATTGTCAAGTCTTATAAGTCCACGGTGTTGAATGTTTTCAATGTTTGTCTGTATTGTCTTAAAGTCTTCGTCAAAAGGTCCTGAAACATTATTAAGTGTCCAAATAAGGTCAGTGTAAAGTTTTATTGGGTCGTTGTTAATACTTGGGCAAACCTGAATAGCAAGTTCATAGAAGCCACCACATCTTAAATCTTTGTCAAGAAATATGTCTTTGGGTTCGGTCATTCTTTATTAGTTCTCTGTCGTCCTATGGTGCCGCATAACATGTTCATTTACACCACACTTTCTGTTTTTATGGCGTCTATTTCTGCATCTGTTGCAGGTTTTATCTGGGGTTTCATAAAGATGCACTCAGGTAAAGCCATAGATGTATTCATAACTCAATTTTAAGATTTATTTGTTTGAAATCCAAATACCCGAGTAGGTTTAAACCTCAACGCACTTCTATAAAAAAAAAGGCCAATCTCTCGACTGGCCCTTCGCTTATGGATCATAAACGCACCCTTACACCACATGTAAGTGTACTGGTTCGGAGTAAGGCAACTGGTCTACACCTCTCACCAGCGCAACTCTAAACCAATAATGGGTACCGGGAATCAGCTTTTTGATCGAAACTTTAGCTACCGTAGAGATCGCCACTTGTTTCCAAGTAGAGGCATCAGGGTGAGGATCTGTACCTCATTCCCATACATAGCTCACCCCTTTCTCATACGGCGTACTCAGTTCCACAGTACCTACTGCGCCCTGAACAGCCTTAAAGATGTTTGCTTCACGAGTGGTGCTCTTTTGCAACTCAAAACCACTGCTCAGCGCTATGGCTTCGTTGTCTCTAGAGATATACTCCACATAAGAAGCTAAGGACTTGAGAATAGTCTCTACTTCGTAGCGTGCCTCTTCTACCTTGAGCTTGGTAGCTTTATCACCCGATTTCAGCGCTTTTGTGGCGTTCCTTAACTCCACATTGGCAGCCTGAAACACAACCAGCCCTGGGCTGGGATTAGGGAAATTTACGTTCCCAGTCATCGAATCATGGATATGATCCGCAAACTCTGCGAGCTCCAAAAGAGCATAACGACTCAAATAGAGCGCTATCTTCACATTGCTTTTCATAAGATTACGTTAGTCCCTCAAGGTGGGCCGATGTCGCAGCACTCGCTGCTTAATACCTCTTGGGATGCTTGTTTGGAAATACATCAGCTTTGTACAGTTGTGTCATATTTTCTTCGATTTGGTTTTATATTAAAACGTTATTTTTTCTTTTTTATTGTGTAAGGCTTTATTTTTTTAAAAATATTTTTTCATTCTCATGATACCCCCTCTCTATATTCATTTTCAGCCTTCATAAACTCTACTTAAGTATCGGCTTTGACGCTCTTTTATTATAAAACGTCATTTTTTCTTTTTTATTGTGCGACGCTTCATTTTTTTTTACAAAACATTTTATGCCTTTATCTACCTTGTTCTCTTAGCACCAATAAGTCTTCTCAAGGTACATCACCCACCTTTCGGCTCAAATATAGAAGATTTGACCAAAGTAGCCATACCATTTAGAGTAACTAGTTAATTTATAAGAACCCTTAGACAAATACTCGACTTTTAGTGCAACTTATCGGAACTTTTGGGCAAATCCTCGACTTTTGCTCGACTTGCCGAAACTCTCAGACAATTACTCGACTTTTAGCGCAATTTATTGGAAAGTTCAGGCCCCAAAACCGACTTTTCATGTTATTTGTCAGAACTCTCAGGCTAATCCCCGACTTTTCGCGCTATTTATCGGAATTCTCAGTCAATTATTCGACTTGTCAAGGCTATTTGTCGGAACTCTCAAGCAAATACTCGATTTCTCAAGCAACTTATCCGAACATTCAAGTAACTACTCGATTTTTAGCGCAATTTGTCGGAAGTTTAGGCCAAATCTGCGGAATTCTAATTCATAAATATGTAATGGTTTATATTCTTAGTCGCATCATATCATCTCTATAGAATATAGCCACACAGATCTATTCCACTATCTGAAACATCCCAATTTCTCTTAATAACATTAACAGAACAATATTTATATTACTTTTAACATCGTAAGTACCAGAACTTAAAAATTGAATAATCGTATTTACAAAACACCATCGGCAAATGTATTCCTTTCAACATATTCTCATTTTTTTCGGGCTAGCTATTGTGTATAGTGCTGCAATTGCTCAAGACACTTTGTCAATAGCAAGGCCCCCACTCCCAAGAAAGGCTCAAACAATCATCAAAGTCCACGAACAAGTTTTTGAAAACGATTTTATTAAATTCAGAAGGTTCGGATACCCCTACCTCAGTATGGAGAGGGATCTTAAAAACAACGTATCATTGATCGTGGCATTAAAATACAACTACTACAACTATAAAAACGACACGTATTTCCCGACAAACAATTTCTATCAATATTATGGGATCATCAACCGAAAAATTACACTAGAAATAGGTTTAAGATGGTATCTGCTTCCTGATGCAACTAAGAACTTTGGCAATGGTCTCTTCTTAACTACCCTAAGCTCTGTAGGACTATCCAAATCTGCCTCAGACTTCTCCAACAATACTTTTAAATACATTGTGCCCTCATTTGGGCTTGGACTTGGCTATCAATATTTTATTACCTCAAAAATATCATGCGAGCTTGAGGTATTGTTTAAAAAAGGGATAAAATTCATTTATCTCAACGGGGAAACATATCGACAAGCCGATATTAATTACAATAATTTAGGGATCAGGCTGGGATTCGGCTATAAATTTCCGACGAAAAATGTTTCACAATAATCTTAACCAAATATTTTTTTCTATTAACTGTAAATACGGGCATTTAAACAATCTTGTGTCTTAAATTTTGATAAACTTATTAGTAAAGTCTTATCTTTGCCATATTATTACATGAAAACTGCTTTAGTTCACGATTGGCTCATTGGTTATGCAGGTGCAGAAAAAGTATCTGAAGACATTTTAAGGCTTTATCCTTCTGACATTTTCACCTTGGTACACGATCCAAAGAAAATGCAAGGAACCTATTTTCACGATTTTAAAATCGAAACGAGTTTCATTCAAGATTTACCTTGGGGAGTCTCTAAATACAGGACTTATCTCCCCTTATTTCCACTTGCTGTAGAGCAATTCAATCTTAATGACTACGATCTTGTCATTTCCTCTTCTTTTTGCGTGGCTAAGGGTGCACTCACCAACCACTACCAAAAACATATTTGTTACTGCCATTCACCAGTAAGATATGCCTGGGACTTATACCATACCTATCTCAAAGAAGCCAAATTAGAGAAAGGACTCAAAGCCTTTATGGCCAAATACTTTCTCCATAAAATCAGAAACTGGGATTCCATGTCGGCCAACAGAGTAGACCACTATGTTGCCAACAGTAATTTTGTGGCTCAAAGGATCAAAAAAATCTATAATAGAGACGCTGCGGTAATCCACCCGCCAGTTGACACTAAAAACTTTCAACTACGCACCAACAAGGAAGATTTCTATCTAACAGCATCAAGAATGGTTCCTTACAAAAAAATGGACCTCATCGCTGAGGCATTTTCCCAAATGCCTGATAAGAAACTAGTCATTATTGGAGATGGCCCAGAAATGGACAAAGTAAAGAAAGCCAGCAAGAAAAATATTGAAATACTTGGCTATCAGGACAACAAAACGCTCACTGACTATATGCAGAGAGCCAAAGGCTTTGTGTTTGCTGCTGAGGAAGATTTCGGTATCATGCCTGTAGAAGCCCAATCATGTGGTACTCCCGTAATAGCCTTTGGGAGAGGTGGCGTTTTAGATTCCGTAATAGACGGACAGACGGGCACCTTCTTTCACGAACATTCTATTAAATCTATTGTAGAATCTATCACAAAATTTGAAAAAACGGCTTTTGACTACGAGAAAGTGAGACAACATGCCGAAAGCTTTGATAATGAGGTTTTCAAATCAAAATTCAAAGCTTTTGTAAATAGTAAAATATGATTCAATTAATTGAAAGACTAAAATCAAGAGACTACAGGTACGAAGTTATTATTAAGCTCATCTTGACTTTCTTGTTTTTAATGTTTTCACAAAAATTCCTGCAAACGCTACCTGCAAACCTAGGAACGGTCTTACCTAAGATCTTTAAGAATTCCACGATAAGCCTTATGGTGATATTATTGATCATCAATTGGCTGGTAGACCCCTCGATACTTGAGAAACTAAAGAAGGGACTGACGAACAAATTCTTTATCGTATGCTTCATTTATTGGCTCTTGCACGTTGTGGGGCTTTTATATAGTAGCAATACCAAAGAAGCCAGTTTTATCATAGAGAAGAAGCTATCATTACTATTCCTACCTTTCATTTTCGCAAGCATCCAGATAGAAGAAGAGTCAAAGCTTCGTATTTATAAATGGTTTGTATGCCTTTTGATCTTCTTTAGTGTTACTTGTTTGATCTACGGCTTTAACAACTATTTAAATACTGGCGATATAAAAATGTTTTCATTGGAGTTTTCTCTATACATTGATATCCACAGAGTTGTTATGTCCATGTATCTCACTCTAGGCACCTATTTTGTATTTGAACTCTTTAGTAAAAAGAAGATCAGCTTTTACTTTTTATTGGTTTATCTTTTAATATCTGGCGTGCATGTATTACTCATGGCTTCGAGGCTATACATGGTTGTCTATGTCGGTTTTGTATACTTTCTCTTTTACAAATACATCCCATCAAAAAAGATTTTTTACATCGCATCCGTTTGCATGATCTTCTTGGTCATCAGCTCGATCGTTGTCATGTTTACCACCAACAAACTTTTTAAAAGTCAAATTGAAACCATATTTACAGGCAAAAAAACCGATGCCGCCTATACAAATGGTGTGAGCGAACGTCAATATCAATGGGATGCGGCAACGGCCCTTATCAAGAGACATCCTTTCATAGGAGTTGGACAAGGTGATGTGGTCGATTCTCTTGTTAAAGAATACGAAAACATGAAATGGGACATTGGTTACACACACAGGTATCATGCACACAACCAATATCTACAGAGTTTTATAGGACTAGGCATATTAGGTCTACTCTCTCTAATAGCAATGATCTTTTACCCATTTATTTTCTACAAAGAAACACCCATTGAAGCTAAGATCTGCTCTGTATTGTTTGGTATCAGTATGCTTACCGACAATCATACTGAACTGCAACAATCGATCATTTTTATGTTTTTGTGGTTGGGCATGTTTATTAATTTATATCCAAAAAAGGAAAGTAAGTCCTTATAAACCCCTCATACATACTCTATCACAAGCACCTAGCGACATCCACACAATTATTTCAAAAAAAGTTAAAATAATTGTGGAACGTTTCAAACCATGTCCGTCTTATGAGTAAATCGTACAAAAAGTACTTATAAAACATTGCATAGCGAAAAAGACATATTGTTGGCTTGCCAGAAAAACCCTTCCGACGGGCAACGCCTCCTGTATTTAAAATTTGCACCTCTTTTAAAAGGTATCTGTTATAGATATATCAAAGATAGAGACGAAGCCAATGACATACTACAAGACTCTTTTGTAAAGATTTTCAACAAAATTCACAGCTTTGAAGGTAATGGCTCCTTAGAAGGTTGGTTAAAACGTGTGGTGGTGAATACTGCTTTGGATCACCTACAAAAAAAGAAAGCCAAACTAGAAATATCTTATAGTGTAGACGAAAGTCTAGAGTTAACGGAACCAACACAAACAGACGATGATGAAAATGTAATCGCAAAAGTAATAGATGCGGGGTTCAGCAAGGAAATGCTTGTTCAGCTATTGCACAAATTACCACACCAATACGCGACAGTGTTTAACATGTTCTTTATCGATGATATTTCTCACAGAGAAATATCAGAACTGCTAAACACCACAGAAAGCAACTCTAGAAAGTTGGCATTCAGGGCAAAGGAACAAGTGAAGACCCTTCTTTTGGAACATTTGAAAACGGCAAATCAAAACGATATATGGAAGATAAAAATAAAATAGGCGACTTTTTTAAGACCCATCTTTCAGACTATAAAGAAGAGGTTTCTCTTATGGACTTGGAAATGATGAGCTCACGCATGTCAAAATCCAATTTCATGAAATTCAATGCTAGATACTTCAACATCTATTATGCGGTTGCCATAGTTTCAGGATTTCTGGTAAGCTTAACACTCGGTGGCCACTATATATATACTTACAAACTACAAAGTGAAGCCTTAAAGAAAACACAAATTGAACTCGCTCAAATAAAAACACTGATTCATAGTCAAGAAGAAAACAACACAAGCATACCACCATCTGATGGAATTTCGAATTTGCCTAATTCTCCATCTATACGATCGAATAAATCTAGTTATAAGAGGGAAAACGTACTAGCACAACCTAGCTCTCCCTTAAATACTTCAAACGAGGAAGGCTATAAAAATGACAAAAAGAAAAACGACACTAAAGAAAACACAAACCCGTCAAGCGGTTCAAACCAACCAAACTATGAAAACAAGGAACATCATGAAAATGGTGTTCCTAAAACCTTGAACGAACACAAGCATGTCGACCCTATTCAACATACTACACCCAGCCAAGGGCTTGACGAGTCACCTATTAAAAAGAAGGTAGTGATCTACAAACGTGATACAATCTTTGAGTATGATACCCTTAAAGTGAAGAAAAAACGGAAATAAACCTCAATTCGGGATAAGGAATTGTTTATGAGCCGACGCACTGTGGGCGGTAAGCGCAGGAAAGGTGTGAAATCTAGCACTTTGGACAGGGCGGGGCGGCCTTGTGTGAAAAAAAGTGCTAGATTTGGTCTTTCCTGCTACCCTTTCTTTTGTTACTTTTCTTTGGGTAAGCAAAGAAAAGTAAGAAACACTGCATACTGAAAATGTATTTGAACTGATATTGTTAAATTAAAATACTCATAAACAAAAAGATATAAGCAATACATGTTTTTCCTTATCCCGAATTGAGGTTAAATAATGTAGAATTTAATGGATGAAGAAATGGACTATCCAAATCTTACTTTCACATCCACAACACTCCTGCCACCCCTATAAACTCGTATTCTTCAATCTTATGTTCTGGACTCTGGAGGTTATCGACTGACTTCGGACTATATACAATTACTTGCTTGGCATTCTCCTTGGAGATCTCATCAAAGGAGTTGATGAATTTAAAAACTAAGTATTCGGAATTGAAAGCCCAGTCGATAGGTTTTGAAAGTTTTACAACAAACCACTGAGGATCGCCCAAAAACTTCTTCGGATTTCCAAATACGGGCTTCATCATCACCATTCTATCTACGATTTCACCGTGTAGCTCTTGGTCTATATGCCTGTATATAGATGTCTTATGGTAATGTTCTTTGGGATCGGTAAACAAAATCTTATAATCCACATAATTGCGCGGGTTGATCCTATTGAACAAAAAGAAGTTACCAATATAAGCGACCACATTAAATTTATGAAAATAATAGCGATCTGATTGGTAGCTACTGAAAGTAATCGATCGCCAATAGCCTTTTACAAGGTCGTATTTGGCCAAACGACTTACGAAAAAAGAGATCACGACCCCATAGATCATGATTTGATTGAGCAGGCGTATATTTGCTGGTGCATAGCCATTACCTAGAGCATTGAGCACATACTCTATGAGCATCACCACGACCAGATTGATCCCTATTACAAACTGGATAGATTGGTGCCTGTTCTCAAATTTATAACTAAAATACTGGGAATTATTGAGGCTATTATTCAGTAATACCACCCAAACCACTATACTCATAAAATAGCCGAGATAAAAAAGTATGGTGATGTTCGTAAATAGGAAGAAGTCGTATAAGCCATGAAAAAGTACCCCTCCAATAAAAAACACTATGATGTACAGCCATCTAAATCGGGCAGATTTATGATATTTCGCATACATAAAACCATAGCCGATCATGGAAGAACTATACAAATGAGCTATTGTCGAAAATAAAGCACGACCATTGTAGACTCCGAAGTTGTGTATTGAATTAAAATAGATACAATTTTCTATAAATGAAAATGTAAGCGCCGACATACACATGTAAAAAAGATAATCGTAACTGTCGTCAGGCTCTTTAAAAAGTACCAAAAGAATCAAAAATGGCAGTGCCTTTACGGTTTCTTCAATCAAAGAAATACACCCAATAGCATATAACAACTTGCCAGATACGGTACTAATAC
>CAMFLX010000006.1 GCA_945957555.1 uncultured Cytophagales bacterium | reverse complement strand
TCGCCCTCAAACACAAGGATTTGTTGGCTACTACCCACAAAACCCTCGCATTTTCTTGAATGCCTGTCCCTTCTTCCCCATAATTCAACAATCCTTATCCCGAGCTCAGGCTATTTACCATTTCACATAAAACAATGCAATAGCCACATCAAAGGTTTTTAGGAGTAAATATTATTTTTTGTAGATTTGTGCACAATCATCATATTTCCGTAACAATGACTTTCAAGAACATTCTCTTAGTTGCTATTTCCTTAGCCATAATTACTTCTTGTATAAAAGGTACGAGTACACCTCCCGACCAACTGTCTGTTGAAGTAGCAAATATCAATAACATACTCGTCCAAAACACGACAGATGCTGTGTATTTGACCAACCAAGGAATAGGCTTAGCAGTACACGCTTTTGGAGAAAACACGCCCCCACATGGTGGCCAGGTGGTTAAATTCAAATATGAAGGCAGACTCCTTTCTGATCAATCGCTCATAGACAGCGGCACCTTCAATGGCCCACTTAACAACTTTAATGTTGCTGGAGTGCAAATGGGCCTAGCAGTATTGCCCACTGGATCGAGTAGCTTAATATATGTCCCCTCAAAGTATGCATACGGTAGCAATGGAAAAGGCAAAGTACCTGGCAACGCAACTTTGGTATATGAGGTACATCTTATTTCTACCACTAAAACCATGTCAGAGCAAACAATATTTGACAAAGATACAGCTGCTATCCACAAATATCTGGCCGATAGCAACATTACTACAGCTGTAATGCACAGCTCTGGCATCTGTTATGAAATACTCACCGAAGGAACTGGCGCAAAACCAAATATCTTTAACAAAATCACAGGACCCTATTCCAGCTCTTTATTGAGCAATGGCTATGTCTTCGACTCTGGAGACCTTACTGACTTGCGACTTTTAGATTTAATAGATGGTTTCAAAGTTGGTGTTCCTTTGCTTAAACAAGGTACTAAAGCAAGATTATACATTCCTTCTGGTTTGGCATATGCTGCGAGAGGGGCTACTGGTATACCTGCTAATGCACCCCTCATATTTGAAGTCACTTTAACTTCTTTTTCAAAATAATTCACCATACCCTTGTATTTTCTAAAAGCTAGGAGATACAAGGGCTTCTGGCACACTCATCAAAGCTTTCATATCAGTAGCCAACTGTTAATCTAAAGTAATTTTACTATCTTCGTCACTATGACTACAGTGCCAAGCCATAGTTTCAAGATTACCAAAGTGGTGCAAGAAACAGAGGACACTCGTTCTTATACATTACTCCCCTCAAACACAGAAAGCATTCCGTATATCGCAGGCCAGTTCCTTACTTTCTTGTTCGATATCAATGGCCGACAACTTCGTCGCCCCTACTCGATAGCTTCCGCCCCATCTAAGGATAAAGACCTCAGGATTCTCGTAAAAAGAATTCCCAATGGTGAGGTATCGCGCTATATTCACGAAACATGGCAGGTTGGTACTGTGGTTTACAGTGTTGCACCTGCTGGCAAATTCACACTTGATACTAATACATCTCAAAACAGGGATATCTTCCTTGTCGCGGCAGGCAGTGGCATTTCCCCAATTATTGGCATCATTAAAGAAGCCCTATATACACAAGCCCAAAGTCACATAAAACTTTTTTACAGCAACAGGAATACCGCCCAAACTATCTTTCTAGAAGAATTAAATCTCTTACAAAAAGATTTCCCAGAGAGACTTCTTATTGAATATCTGCATAGCGAATCGAAGTTTTTGAACAAAGCGCGATTGAACAGATTCCTTTTGGAAGAACTGATTGCAAAAAACTTGAAATACGAAAAATCAAATGCATTATTCTATACTTGCGGCCCATATGACTACATGCAATTATGTGAGATTGTAGCCAGATACATAGGTTTTGACAAAGCAAACATTAAAAAAGAGATTTATACGGTTCCTGAAGATGAGGGAGATGACGATGCCGAGACCATCAAAAGCTTTTCAATAGCTGATCGTAGCGCTAAAGATGTAGAGATACATAAAGATGGGCAGGTTTTTCACATAAAGGTCGCATTTCCTCAAAGTATACTCGATGCAGCACTGCAAACAAACATTGAACTGCCCTATAGCTGTAGAGCTGGGCAATGTAGCAGTTGTGCTACAAAATGTATTTCAGGGAAGGTACTGATGAGTTATAATGCTGTACTTACTGACCGCGACGAACAAAATGGTTACATCCTTACTTGCAAAGGCCACCCTGTATCAGACAAGGTAATACTCAGCTATGATTAATAGTATAGATAATGACCTAGGGTGGACAATTGTCAACCCTAAGTCAACTAAAAAATTAATGAAGACCCTACCAACAAACTTTAGGCTGCTGGATCTAGCCTTATAAACGGAACTGAAAATGCTTCCTTTGCTTAAACGATCCTATCACCCCTAATGAGCCTCAGAACAACTGCAATGAGCGCAAAGACAAGCAAAAGATGGATCAAACCTCCTGTACTATACACAAAAAAGCCCAATAGCCAAGCAATGACTAAGATGACCGCGACAACATATAATAGATTTCCCATAAGTATAAAATGTTTGAACTAAAGAATTAAAAACTATGATATTAAGATAACCCACCATACTTACAATATGTTTTGGATTTCATAAAAAGGATCACAACTAGTACCTTGACGTCATCCAAAACAACATTTCTAAAAAAATACTTTCCATAGGGCCCTTTATAGCATCATATTCTATTGATAATAATTGATTCAAAAACATTATGTGGAAACGGATATTATTCATAAATTTGGAGCGAGACACTATATTTGTAGACTCTTAAACGTACCTATAGTGACCCTATAACCAAAGTCTGCACAGTATAAATAAATTCGGGATGAACAAGCAAGGTCAAGCCAAAATCTTTATTGTAGAGGATAATTTTATGTATTCGTACATATTAGACAACGTTCTCAAAGAACATGGTAATTTTGCAATTACAACGTTTGCGACAGGGGAAGAATGCATCCAACTATTGGGGAATAATCCAGATATTATAGTAATGGACTATAACTTGGGTGAGGGAATGAACGGAATGCAAACATTATTAGCTATCAAAGCGAAAAAACCGAAGATCCCTGTCATTATTATCTCTGGTCAAGATGACGTCCAAGTAGTTGCTGACTTGTTGCATGCTGGTGCATATGATTACATAGAGAAAAAAAGTCAAGCAAAAACAATAGAAAGACTAGTAGAATCTATTGTAGGAACTGTATATAAATAACAAGACCCAAAAACATTTCATTTAAAGCTTTATGAGCCTATTTGGTAAACTATTTAGAAAGGAAACATCAAACAATAAAATCATTTTTATTGTCGAGGATAATTTGGTATATGGAAAACTGCTAGAAGAATTCCTACGACAAAAGCTTCTTGACATCAATGACATTAAAATATATCATACTGGTGAAAATTGTTTAAAAGAAATACATTTGAAACCCTCTGTTGTAATTATGGACCATATCTTGGACATCAGTGGCCTAGCAAAGACAGGCTTAGAGGTTATCAAGGAGATCAAGGAGTTTATCCCTACAACCAACATTATTGTGTTAAGCTCCCAAACAAATATAGATGTTACAGTCGAATCAATTAAAAAATACAATTGCCACTATATAAAAAAAGATGATAAGGCGCTTCAAAAGGTCGCTACAGTCATTAAAGATCTTTGGGAAGTCAAGTAGTTACAATCATTTCACAAAAACAAGGAAGTCCAATACTAGACTTCTTTGTTTTATAATTCCTTAATACCAATCAATTCATCTTCAATTAGTTGATCTTACCCACCCCTGAATATTTTAAAACTACGGATTTCACTTTCTTAACATTAGTGGTTAATACTTTCGCATATTCATAACCACCCAAATCAGCAACGCAAGTTTCTGGATATACCTCAGAACGAGTGCAATTCACCTCTTTATTGTCTATTCTTTCTGCTTTTCCCAAAACAACACTGTGCTTAGAAATCACACTATTGTTTACATGCTCAAAATAGTTCTTTTCAACCCTTACACATGCACCTACCCTAGTATTTACCGCTGAGCCAAAACAATTGCTGTAGTAATTATTAAATACATGCGCAATTCCTCCTCTAAATAAAGGGAGTCTTTCTTCTATATTCTCGTAGTGGTTATGATGAAAAGTAACTTTGCGATCGGCATATATATCCTTGTCACTACTACCCACGAGATGTGTTTTGTGGTGGTCATGAAAATAGCACCAAGACACTGTAATGTATTGACTTTTGTTTTTGATATCCAAAAGTCCGTCATAAAGATCTTGATTGGTTTGCACCTTTGGGTCTTCATTAAAAAACTCACAGTGGTCAACCCAAATATTACTCGCAGAACCAGAAATAGTAATCAAATCGCCACTATTTACTAAAATCTGCGCCCTGCCCTCATCGCCTAATTTACTGTACAGACCAGGAATGTTTTCTAAGTCAGCAGGAATAGACTTGCCGATACTCACAAAGGAAAACTTAAGATTTCTAATGATAATGTTATGTTCCGTACCTGATATAGAAAAACCTACTCCATCTAAAAATGCAGTACTCCCTTGCCCAATTATGGTCTTGTTGGAGGCAAGCTTAATATGCCCCTTGTAGTCCTTACTAGCGAAGGAACCAGTGCCTTTTATAGTACCTATAACTTTAATAACGAAAAGAGAATCGGGTACTTCGGCGTATCTTTTAAGTTCATCAAAAGTAGTTACCGATTTCTCTAGGCCGCCGCTTCCACCGGTAGTACCGCCATTTTGAGTGGCAAAGCCTACTAATGAAAAATCAGGTGTTTGAGCAAACACTACCACTGAGCATACATTCAATAACATTGCAATTATTAGTCTCATTATTTTTATTTTTAGTGTAAAGACAAACCCTATTCCCAAAAGTAACCCAAGATTATACTTTATTACAGCAATTAATTTACCTAAAATTCAGGCCAGTTCTCAATCCTTATTCCCCATATAAGTACAAAGTGCCTCATAGTAACGTATGTATGCTTTGTGATCGGGAACATATGAAAGATACAAATAAGGCTCTATCAATTCTAATTCCATCAACAAAAAATCTCCGCTTGTCACTACCCCATCCACACGAACATACAAACAATCTGAGGCAAATCTATCAACAAATGTTTTTGCGACCTTTACATAATCAGCTTTGGGCTCAGCAAGGTGTCGGGTCCCGTGATTACTGATAAAATCGCCTTGAAGTGGTTTCTTGAGTACCGAATGACTATATGTGCCATTGAAAAAAATAAGTGACCACTCCCCTTCAGTTTTCATTTCTTTAATCAAGGGCTGAATCAAATAATTTCCATTGGCGAGTAGGCCTCTTAGTTCAGCCTCAAAAATACGAATATCCTCTTTTCGAAATTGAAATACATTTTGTGCACCTAAACTCACACAAGGTTTTACAACCAATTCATCCGTTTGAAAAGTGTCGAAATATGGTAAAAGATCAAAATCCATCTCTTTACTCAACAGTCTGGATGGAACCACTGGAAAACCATGGGCTTGGAACTTTAACAAATATTGTTTGTCGCTATTGCCTTTTATGGCCTCTGGAGGGTTGATAACAGTTACATGATCACTCGTCAACTGACCTATCCAAACATGGAAATCAGCCAGTTTTTCATGATAGTCCCAAGTAGATTTTATAATAACGACATCATATTGTTTCCAATTCACCTTCGGATCATCCCAAACCTCCAACGAGGCATAAAAGCCTCTCTCCGTGAGAAATTTGACCAATGGCAAATCTTCATCACTATCCGTTATAAATTTATAAGTAGCTAAAGCAATCTTCATCACTGATTCTATTCATGGACTGATACGAAATATGGCAACAGAAATATTCAGAATGTGAGTATATTTTTACAACTCATATTAATCCAAAAAGCAAAATGACTTATAAACAAGAAAGCCTCACAGAAGTGAGGCTTTCTTGTTTACTTAATTATGTATCTAACCTTATAGTAAGGACACCCCCGTCATCTCTGCAGGCTGTTTCACACCCAACAATTCAAGAATGGTTGGAGCGATATCCCCCAATTTGCCATCCTTAATAGGCTTCTTATAATCATTGTCCACCAAAATACATGGCACAGGCTGAGTAGTATGTGCCGTATTTGGAGAACCATCCTCATTACGCATACAATCTGCATTACCATGATCTGCAATCACTATAGTAGAATAACCATTCTCTAAACCAGCCGTAACAACCGCTTCTGCACACTTATCAACCGCCTCGCAAGCTTTAATCGCAGCCTCCATAACACCTGTATGCCCAACCATGTCTGGATTGGCAAAATTCAAACATACGAAATCAACTTCTTTCTTTTTCAATTCAGGAATAATCGCATCCTTAATATCGTAAGCACTCATCTCCGGTTGTAAATCGTACGTTGCCACTTTAGGAGATGGGCAAAGCAAACGTTTCTCACCCTCAAACTCTTTTTCCCTTCCTCCTGAGAAGAAGAAAGTAACGTGTGGATATTTTTCTGTTTCTGCAATACGGATCTGTTTTTTGCCAGCAGCAGATACAACCTCACCAAGCGTATTTACCAAATTATCTTTATCGAAGATCACGTGTACATTTTTAAATGTAGCATCGTAATTAGTCATTGTTACATAATACAGATCAAGTGGCTTCATGTTTTGCTCTGGGAACTCTTTTTGAGTAAGTGCCAAAGTAATCTCACGACCACGATCAGTACGATAGTTGTAGCTGATCACAACATCCCCCTCTTCAATTAATGCTAAAGGCTTACCATCAGCACCAGTCATTATCGATGGAAGTATAAATTCATCTCCTCTAGGATCTTTTTCGTAAGAAGCCTTGATCGCTTCCTCTGCTGACCTAAAAGCCGTACCTTCACCCTTGGTTAAAAGATCATAAGCCAATTTCACTCGCTCCCAACGATTGTCACGATCCATTGCATAATAACGACCAATCACTGAGGCTATTTTCCCTCCTACTTTATCTAATGTATTTTGAAGATCTACCAGAAAACCTAACCCACTCTTTGGATCGGTATCTCTTCCATCAGCAAAGAAATGTATAAAGAAATTAGGTACACCAGCAGCAGCAGTCAATTCGCAGAGCCCTTTTAAGTGACTGATGTGTGAATGCACACCACCGTCAGAAACCAATCCAATAAAATGTACTTTTTTGTTGTTCTTCTTAGCATAGTCTAACGCAGCGACTACTTCTTTTTCTTGAGCAAGTGTCTTGTTCTCTACCGCAAGATTGATTCTCACCAAATCTTGGTATACCACACGCCCCGCACCGAGATTCATGTGACCTACCTCTGAGTTCCCCATTTGTCCATCTGGCAAACCCACAGCCAGCCCAGACGCTTGTAATTTGCCATGAGAATATTTGGTATATAAACTATCTATAAAAGGAGTATTTGCGAGATCAACAGCGGAAACGGCTTTGTTTTTAGCGATTCCCCAGCCATCGAGAATCATCAATATTACTTTCTTATTCATTTCGTTAAAAAATTTCCTGCAAATTAGGAAAATTGATAGAATTATTAAACAACTCTACCAAGTTTCACCCATATATAAACTAACAACTAAAAAAGCTTATTTGTTTTTTATGAACAAATCATAGATTAAAATGGTACATCTTGACTGCCTTTATTGGTATCAGAAGGATTTGGCGCTGAAGGTGAATCATCGAATGCACTCAGACCATTAATACTAGAAGGGAGACTCAAACTATTGATGCTACTGCCAAAAGTGGTACTTCCGAGATCGTCATTATTGGCAAACTTGGTGTAAGGCCCCACAAACTTGAGCCAAGCACTATCCAAAGAACCACTTCTGTGTTTGGCAATGATGACCTCTCCCAAATTAGAAACATCCCGTCCCGTTTCATCCTGCTCTATCTTATAATAAGCCGGCCTATACAAAAAGACTACCATGTCTGCATCTTGCTCAATAGCACCCGATTCACGTAAGTCAGAGAGTTGTGGCCTTTTATCACCACCTCTTTGTTCCACACTACGACTCAGCTGTGAAAGTGCAATTACAGGCACACTAAGTTCTTTGGCTAATTGCTTCAAGCCCCTAGATATCGAAGAAATTTCTTGCTCTCTATTACCACCAGAACCCGACTGTGACTTATCACCAGACATAAGCTGCAAGTAGTCTATAATTACCATTTGGATATCATATTGCGCTTTAAGCTTCCTACATTTGGACCTAAGTTCCAAAAGAGATAGTGCTGGTGTATCATCAATAAATATAGGAGCATTATTCAACTTAGTGATTCTACTGTGTAGCTGATGCCATTCGTAGTCTTCAAGTTTACCCGTCTTTAGTTTTTCACTTGTAATTTCCGCTTCAGCTGAAATCAAACGATTGACCAACTGCACCGAAGCCATCTCCAAGGAAAATATGGCAACACCTTTGTTAAATTCAACAGCCGCATTTCTAGCAGCTGAAACTACAAAGGCCGTTTTACCCATACCAGGACGTGCCGCAACAATGATGAGATCACTTTTTTGCCATCCATTAGTCAGTTTATCCAAATCAGTGAAACCACTAGGCACACCAGTAAGACCATCCACATGATTTTTCCTTGCTTCAAGTTCAGAAAGCGCCTGTGTCATAATCGAAGCCATAGACGCATAGTTTCTTCTGATACTTTTTTCAGATATACTAAATAAGTCTTGTTGCAACTTATCCATAAGCATGAATACATCTGTTGAATCTTCAAATGCATAACGCTCAATATCTGACCCTACAGAGATCAGAGCCCTTTTCATGGCATATTCGGCAATGATACGCGCATGAAACTCTATATTTGCTGCAGAGTTTACCTTGTTCGTCAGCTCCACCAAATAAGGTAAACCTCCAATGATATCTAATTCTGCAGTACTCCTCAGTTCGTTACTTAGAGTGATTAAATCGATAGGTGCGGAATTGGCGGAAAGTCTTTGCATCGCTTCGTAAATCCGTACGTTCCTATCATCATAAAAATATTCAGGTCTTAAAATCTCTGAAACATTGAGTAAAGCGCTTTTTTCGATCATAAGCGCACCCAATACCGCCTCTTCCACCTCCCTTGCATGAGGAGGAACCTTAGCCAATCCCTGAGTGATGGCTCTTATGGAATCCGTCCTCTCTTTTAATGTATCGTTTGCCCTGCTCTTCCGTTTCAACCTATCCATGTTACAAGTATACGACGATGAATTTTGAAATAATTCCTTTCGCTTACTTTTATTTATATACCCTCTTTTCCACCATTAAGTTTATTTATCCACCCCATTTATACACATTTATTTTTTGCTGCATTTAGGAAAAAATAAATTAATTTTGTAGAAGTATGGGGAAACAAAAAAAGATAATTGTTCTAGATGCTAGGATGCTTGACAAGTCTGGCATTGGCACCTATTTAAAAAATGTAGTACAACCCATTGCTGAACAATACGACTTTATTTTCCTAGGTCATGAACAAGAAATTCATCATAGTTTTAAAAACGCGAAGATAATCCCCTACAATCACCCCATATATTCTATTAAAGAACAACTGTATATCCCTGTGAAAGTACCAAGATGCGATGTGTTTTGGTCTCCACACATTAACATTCCTTTATTGCCAGTACTGACTAAAAAAAGATTGGTAACTATCCATGACATGTTTCATACTGCACAAATGCATACCATGTCTAGAATAAAAAAGGCATATACAAGACTTATTCTCAACTCATTAAACATATACAAGCCAGAGGTAATCACCGTATCAGAATTTTCAAAGTCTGAAATATTAAAGTACACAAAAATTCCCGAAAATAAAATTACTGTATCATATAATGGCTACGATACTGAGAAATTCAAACTGAATGGTGTAAGCCCAAGTCTTGGACAATCAGACAAATACTTGCTTTATGTAGGGAACATCAAACCTCACAAAAATCTCAATCTCATCGTTGAAGCGTTTCGAATCCTCAAAAATGAAACTCAGTTAAATCCAAAGCTTAAAATTGTAGGCAAAAAAGATGGGTTTATCATGGGCGACGATACCGTTGCCACCAACATTACCAAATACAACCTTGACGACAACATTCAATTCACTGGAAAAATTAATGACAAAGAATTGGTTGAGATTTATCAGCACGCCTCCTTCCTTATATTCCCAAGCAAATATGAAGGCTTCGGTCTGCCACCTCTTGAGGCTATGGCCTGTGGTTGCCCCAGTATCGTTTCTGACATTTCCGTTTTCAGAGAGCTATACCAACAAAGTGTGCTATACACTCCTCTGGAAGACCCAAGACAATTGGCCAATAACATACAAGATGCCCTTAGCAATAATCAAAAACTAGACACCCTCAAAAGCTCTTTTCCTACTATCCTTGAGAAGTATTCTTGGAAAAAATCTCAAGAAATCCATTTAAGAGTTATTGAAAACCTCCTGAACAAAAATAGATTTTAGAAACCAAACCTCTTATTTCTTTTTGGGCGCCTTATAGGTTGGACAGGTCTGGCAGACAGATTGCGTTGGTTTACAGGCACTAAATCCGATCAAAAACACGATTACCACAGCTATTAACTTCTTCATAAAATCATTTTTACAATAATGAGGAATATTCTAGCTATATTCCATAAATTCTATTCAAAAAAAACTTAATATATCAATTTTTGTTAAATACATTCAAATTGCAAAATTTATTCGAGTTAGCCATAAACAATACTTTAGAAAACGGATACTCCATCATAGACAATTTCATCCCTCATGATCTACTCCAAGGACTCAATAAAGAATTAGAAACCAGAATGCTTGATGGTCAATTTCAAAAGGCAGGCATTGGGAATGAGACCAAAAATATAAATGAAAATCAACGCAACGATTTCATTAGTTGGCTAGAAAAAGATTGCGTTGGTTCCGCCAAAGCATACCTTACCATAGTAGACAACTACAGGAAATACATGAACGAAACATGTTATTTGGGACTTACGGACTCCGAAACACATTTTGCATCTTATCCCTCTGGAGCCTTCTACAAAAAACACTTTGATGCATTTAACCCAGAATAAGCATTAGAAATTTACTGCGACAAAATGCTACCTCAAATTCATTTCGATACTCGTTTTTCTTCATTCAAGCTAGCATTACTAGCTTTTCGTTCAGAAAAACTCCGTGCCTCATGACTTTTTCCTATCATTTCGTCTCGCTACAAAGTCTAATGCTTAATCTGGGTTAAAGTCGTCCAACAAAAGGAAGATTTCAATGATCACATACCTCAACCAAGATTGGGCCGACACCAATGGAGGTGAATTACAAATCTATCACAACGAAGAAACGATCTCAATACTACCTATAGGCGGTCGAATGGTCTGCTTTGAAAGTTCTAAAATCCAACACGAGGTATTGAGCAGCAATAAAGAGAGAAGAAGTTTAACCGGATGGATGCTTTCTTTATAAATACCAGCGCCACAACTTGTTTTTAGAACTTTTAAGCACTTTTCGAGCTTATATTAGTATCTCAAATAATATATTTTCCAAATTATGGTTTATATTTGTTTTTGATCACTCACAATCCTGTTCGTTTCTTTAATGAAAAAGTTACTATTCTTATTTGCAATCTTCTCAGCAATTTTTACGACTTTGGCTTCACACATCAAAGCGGGAGAAATCATCATCAAAAGCAACCCAAGTAATGCACAAAACTTTACATTTAGCTTTATTTTATATTACGACGCCACTAACATAACCACAAACCCAAACCAATCAGGTTTGATCGATGTAAGCTTTATAAATGTCTCAATGGGGGACGGTTCTTTATTGAGAAGCGTTGACCTTACAGAAAGGGTTGATTTTACTGATCAAAACATTGCCAAATGCACATATAGCTTAAGTTATACATATGGGAAGGGAGATTATACAATTTCATTCTCTGAATCATGGCGTATTGGAGGTATATTGAACATGTCGAGATCAGGGGAAACCGATTTGCATATTGACGCAAAAATCAGAATCAATCCTAGTTATGGGCTCAATTCTTCTCCAATCTTAACATTCCCTCCTCTAGATCAAGCAAGTAGAGGCAAAATATATACTCATAATCCTGGCGCTTATGACCCAGATGGTGATAGTTTAGTTTTCGAGCTTATTCCTCCCACTCAAAAACTCAACACAAATGTGAATGACTATACAAGCCCTGCCGACCCAAAATTTGGAGGCGTTAATACAGACCCCACCCAACCACCTTCTTTCGATATTGACAGAAAGACAGGGGAAATCACATGGAACACCCCAGGTAAGGAAGGTTTTTATAACATCGCGATCAAAATAAGTGAATATAGGAGAGGTGTTTTTTTAGGCTATATTATAAGAGACATGCAAATAAAAGTAAGCAGTGGCCCCAACATGCCCCCTATAATCACTTCCGAAGATGAAGCCTGTATAGAAGCAGGAAAAGCAGGTATTATTGATTTCCAAGTAACCGACCCCAATCTTGGAGACAACTTCCATATCACAAGTTACGGCTCTGCATTTGCTCAACCCAATTCAAAACCTATTTTTGTGAATCTTCCCAATGTGGCCCCCAATCCATACTTAAATGGGATCATTTCATGGACGGCATCTTGTGCTTCGGTAAGAGAGCAACCTTATCAAATCCTACTCAAAGCCGAAGAAGCAAATCTCGCTCCATCACTTAGACTTTCAAACATTAAAACCATATCCATAAAAGTAAGAGCTCCCAAGCCTGTCTGGAAAACGATAGACAAAACCGCCGACGACAAAATAAAATTATCATGGGAAACCTACAGCACTTCATGTGCAAAGGCTGAAACACTTAAAATCTATAGAGCCGAATGCGATTCTATCATCAATTTTGATTGCCCAACTGGCAAATTATCAGGGAGTAACTACCAACTTATTGGTTCTGTTAAGCCTAACATTAGTGAATTTATTGATGACAACAAAGGTGTACCATTCAAGTCCAATGTGAAATATTTTTACACTATTATTGCTACTTTCCCTCAATCGGCAAGAGGTATTTCTTTCCCAGCTGAGCCCAAAAGTATCATATTTGCTAACAAGGCACTCCTCATAAAGTCTGTTAATGTTTTAAATAAAAATACAATAGAACTCTCTTGGAGCATTCCAGACCTCTCAAATACTACCCCAAACTATGGATATGAAATTTTCCGTAGTACGGACAATAAGAGTTTTGTATCTATTTTATCAAAACCGAATCTGCCAGATCTTTCGGATAACCAATATATTGACAATACGGTAGACTTGTCAAAAAACAATTACTACTATAAAATAAAATTCTATATAAATAACGACCCTACGAAACTTGACTCATCGGCAACTGCATCAAATATTATTCTTTCTTACAAACCTCTAACTGCTTCTGCGGAACTCTCTTGGTCTGGGGCAATACCGTATAACATATACAAAGTCAAGATTTTCGACTTCAAAACCAACACCTATATAGATTCAGCAAGTGGATCAAATTCGTATATAATCAAAGATTTAAAATCATGCGACTCTTCAGAATATCTTGTTACCACTTATCAAAAATACTGTATCTCAGCAAGCAATGTATTCTATACATCCAACTCATATAAAATCAAAGTAACACCATTGGTGGACAAGTCTACCAAATTTGACCTCAAAATCCTAAACAGTTATTGCGACAAAATTGACTGCTCCGAAGATGTGCCATTACCGGTCTATGATACACTCGTTTGGCCTGACCTAAGACGATTGGTATGTTCAAACGTAGTTGGATATACCGTGTATTTTAAATCGATTCTCGAGCAAGACTTTAAACTACTTGATACAGTACTTACAGGAACCAACCCTGACACGATGTATATATCACCCAATTCGGTGACGCGTGTAGGATGCTATATGGTTAAACTACTTACAAAAGACCAAAACAATGTAACGATCGAAAGCTCAACAAGTAATACCGCATGCGTCCTTAATGACTGCTACTGCTTTAAAGTACCTAACGTAATGACACCAAATGGTGACAACATGAATGATTTATTAACGCCTTTGAAATATCCAAGATTTTTGAAGTCACTAAAATTCAGTATATTTAATAGATGGGGCACCAAAGTTTTTGAAACTACTGACCTTAATATAAATTGGGATGCAAAAAATGTAGGGCCGGGCGTTTATTATTACTCAGCTGAAATCACTAAATATAGTCTCGATGGAAATGATAAAGACGAAGTTAAAGGACATGTGACAGTCTTAAAATAATGTTTCAAAGTATCAATCCATACAACAATAAAAATCTATTCAGGAGGGATTTCGATTCGGACAATGATATTGTTGCCAAATTGAACCATTCATATAGCGCATTTCATTCATGGCGGAAAACGCCATACCAGACTCGTGCTAATATTATCAAACAAATAGGTCAGCATCTAAAGGCCAACAAACAGATTTACGCTGAGAGCATTACCTTAGAAATGGGCAAACTCTTATCCGAATCAATTGCCGAAATAGAAAAATGTGCATTGGCATGTGAGTACTATGCCGATAATTCCGAGCAGCTCCTCGACGATTACACTTCCCTTTTAACAAAAAGACCTTATAAAATAAAAATAGAGCCGACGGGCGTTATATTTGGAATAATGCCATGGAACTTTCCTTTTTGGCAAGCGTTTCGTTTTTTAATTCCCAATCTCATGTTGGGCAATGTCTGTGTACTTAAACATGCACCCAATGTTGGGATATGTGCTTCACACTTAGAGAACATATTTTCAGAGTACTTACCTAGGCATGTATTTCAACATCTTTGGGCAGATGTATCACAAGTTGAACTTATTGTCAAACACGACGGCATCAGTGGCACTACAATTACAGGCAGTAGTTTAGCAGGAGCTTCTCTTGCAAGTATTTCAGGTAAACATTTAAAAAAAAGTGTATTAGAACTTGGAGGTAGTGATGCGTTTATTGTAGGTACGGATTCCAATCTTAACGATACTGTAGAGCAAGCCCTTAAGGGGCGTCTACAAAATAATGGACAAACTTGTATTGCGTCAAAACGTTTCATAATACATGAAGCTATATTCCAAGAGTTCAAAACACAACTTATCAGCAAGACTGAACACCTACAAAAAGGCAACCCTTTGGAAGCCATAGGATATGCAGGGATCATAGCAAGGCCAGATCTTTGCAAAAAACTGATCGACCAAGTCAATAGCGCAATATATGAAGGAGCTAAACCCTTAAACGACATAAAACATGAAGAAAACTTTCTCAAACCATTAGTTCTAGAAGTTACAAATGCCTCCAATTTAGCTTTCAGAGAAGAATTATTCGGTCCCGTATTTGCAATAAAATCATTTAAAAATACGAAAGAAGCGATAGAACTCGCAAACGAAACACCTTTTGGGCTAGCAGCTAGTATATGGTCTCATAATCCATCCTTTACAAACATGTTAACGGATGAAATTATTGCGGGAAGTGTGTTTGTCAATGAACTCCCAAAATCAGATGCTTTGGTTCCATTTGGAGGCACAAAAAAATCTGGATATGGCAGGGAATTAGCCATATATGGACTTACAGAGTTTGCAAACATAAAAACTATAATCAATCATACATTATAATTTTAAAAACCATGAAAATAGAAGAAGAAATAAAACAAAAAAACTTCAAAACAGAAGCACAAAAATCATATGTAAATCTCCTATATACCGCAAACTGGCTCGACTATACTTCAAGACAATTTTTTGAAAGATTCGATGTCACTCCACAACAGTATAATGTATTAAGAATATTACGAGGAAGGCATCCTGAGCCTGCCACAGTGAATTACGTGAGAGAAAGGATGATTGACAAAAGTTGTGATGCATCCCGTATTATAGAAAGGCTGAGAGTAAAAAAACTATTGGAAAGGAAAGCTAATAAAACCGATAGAAGATCTGTAGATATCTGTATTTCCAGTAAAGGACAAGGACTTCTATTCAGTATTGACAATGAAATACATAAATTGGAAACAATTTTTAATAGGTTAAACGATTCAGAATTGGAAGTATTAAATACACTTCTTGACAAGTTAAGAGGCTAAATGTAGAGGGTCATTCCTGTTAGGATAACCCTCTACATATAAACAAGTTCCTTAAGCTCTAACAAATCTACTATTTCACAAGTAGGTTTTCTAATAATTCCCTCCGTCTTTTTGGGATTATACCAAACGCCGTCAATCCCGAGAGCCATGGCAGGCAAAATATCAATTTCTAAAGAGTCTCCTACCATTAGACAATCGTGAGGAGATGCATTTATTGAATGAAGTACATGTTTGAAGTATTGAGGATGAGGCTTTTTAAAACCAAAATCTTTAATAGTAAACACATCTTCAAAATAATGAAAAACTTGTGAAGAGGTGAGTTTCAACAACTGCACGTGCTCAAACCCATTGGTAAGAATATATAAATTAAAATATTCCGAGTATAAAAACTCTAAAATATCCTTTGCTTGCGGCATTAAATTAGGTTTATAAGGACAAAGAGACAAATAGTCTTCGTTAAATTGGTCCCTAATAGCGTCTTTATTAAAGTCGTATTTTGAAAATGAATGATCAAACCGATAATGCCTTAATTGTTCCGCTGTAATCTCATCTCTATTGAACGCGTTCCAAAATTTATAGTTTGCCTCATGAAACATGCTCACACATTCATCAAAATCAAAACCTGGAACTTTGTCTATCTCGTATTTGCTTACCAATTCAAATAAAGTTTGATTCGAATTGGTCTCAAAATCCCATAAAGTATGATCTAGATCGAAAAATATATGTTTATACTTCTTTTTCTTTGTCATTTCTTAATGCTTCAAGGGCAACCTAAGCCTGAATTCAGTACCTACCCCAAGACTGCTTACTACAGTGATACTTCCACCCAATTTACTTACCAACGATTTTACAACAAACAAACCCAAGCCAGAACCATCCGAACTTACATTGCCTCGAAAAAACATTTCAAAAATTTTCCCAAGATCGTTCTTTTCAATACCAACTCCATTATCGTTAAATACAATCAACACTTCCTTCTCTGATTGAGACACGTGAATATTCAAATACGATATCTTTTTGGTTTGATCCCTATACTTAAAAGCATTTTGAATCAAATTATGAAAAATGGAATATATGACCTTTTTGTTTGACAAAAACTTATTAAACAAATCTACCTGAATGGAGGTCTCAAAAAACAAAAAACCAGCCATAGACTGAAAACTTGACTTCGTTTCCTCAAAAATAGCTTCGAAATCAATAAATTCCACTTCGTTTGCGAAGGAGTTATTTGAAATAAGTGTAAGTTCATTCACTATATTATCCAGCTTTTGTGCTGAATGCATTATATGATTTAAATAAATCTTATATTTTTCATTGCTTGAAAATTCATCCTTACCAATATTAACCAAACCTATTAACGATTTCACGGGACCCCTAATATCATGCGAAGTTCGATATAGAAGGGTCTCCAATGTAGAATTTGCTGTTTGTAGCTCTGCGGTTCGTCGTTGAACAACCTTTTCCAGCAACAGCCTTTGTTTATTAATTGCTTTGATTCTGATGGTAATCATACTATATATCAATAGTCCGACACACAGTGTGATAAAAGAAATAAACCACCATGTTTTCCACCATGGCGGGGATATATTGATCAAAAGTACCGCACCGTCATTGTTCCAAATCCCGTCATTATTA
The DNA here is from genome assembly GCA_945957555.1 of uncultured Cytophagales bacterium. GTDB lineage: Bacteria > Bacteroidota > Bacteroidia > Cytophagales > UBA9547 > CAMFLX01. Next base: position 80,171 of record CAMFLX010000006.1, on the reverse strand, counting down.
CAAGCTAATACTGTAAATTTATACTTCCCTGGAGCTAAATTATAATAGGATGCGGGCTTAGGGTGGTCTTCAATGTGCCAGTTTTCTTCAGCACCTTCCAATTTAAACTTAAATTTATTATTCCCAGGACTTATAAAATTGAGCGCTGCAAAATTGATCGTAAAATCATTTTCATTGTATTCAAGATTAATACTTTTAATAGAAGGTAAAAGCATTTGTTGCTCCAACGGTTCTTTCCCTAAGGTGGGAATGTCTTTCTTTAGCAATAATACGTCAGTAATATATACTGGAGGTGGTGTTTTATTTGGCACGTACATTTTGGGATTAATCATCAGAAACCCATTATTAGTACCAAAATACAATCTACCATTGTCCTCTTTAAACTTAACAGAATTATTAAAAGTAAGACCATCAAGACCATCATTTGTCCTGTAGTTCATCATCTTTTGCTTTTGAAAGTCGATGAACTTATTCACTGTATGAGGAGTACAAAACCAAAGAGAATTTTCATTATCAACCAGTAGCGAATTAACATTTTGCTCACCATTAGAAAAGAAATTATCAATAAACGAATATTTATAGTTTTTCTCTAAGTTGACCTTGATAATTCCCGCCGCATTACTGGCGATAAGCAACAAGCTATCGTTATATTGTACTATATCATTCAAATAGTTATACCTCGGATCTTTTGAGCCATTTTTAACAAATCTCATATTATCAAAATGTCTTCCATGCCTATTATAACTACATAAACCATCCGTGGTACAAATCCAAATATTCCCTTTGTCATCACCATAGATAGAATTCACCCAATCAGAAGAAATAGACTTAAGATCTTTGCTATTATGCCTAAATGAAACGAACTTATTGTCATGCAAATCTACCAATCCCACACCAGCGCCAAAATAACCAATCCAAAGCTCATCACGAGTTTTATCCAAATAGAGACATCTGATTTTATCACTATTTAAAATATTATTAGGGTCATCGTTTGAAAATGTAAAATTCTCCAGCCGATAGTTTTCATCTATCTTTATCAAACCAGTCCCCCAAGTCGCAATCCAAACATCATTCCCTATAATCTCAAGATCTGTGGCCGCAATTTTCATAAGATCGACCTTCTGATTTGGCAAATTAAACCTTGTAAACTCATCCGAGTCTTTTTTCTTCAAAAACACGCCACCTCTATCGGTCACTACCCATAAATCACCTCTATGATCTTTTTCAAAACCATTGATAATACAATTAAAAGTACTCCCAAAAACTTTGTTTTTCACAATTGGTGAAAAATTGGTAGAGATATTGCTGACATTCACACCATGCATATATGTACCAGCCCAAATACTACCAAACTTGTCGATATAAAGAGAAGTTATATTCTCACAATTAAGCAACGCATCATTTGTACTGTTAAAATGATAAAACTTCTCATTTTTATAGTCAAAAAAATCAACTCCTCCCCCATCAACTCCCAGAAGTAAACCACCTTTATAAGGCAATATTCCACTTACCATTTTTTCTGAAATGGTATTGTTTATGTTAAAATCAGGCCTGTAATATTTGAATTCTTTAGTTTTATAATCATATCTCCACAAACCGTTAAATGTACCTATCCATAAGTAATCATCTGCCGCGTACAACTTCATTATGTTAAATTGTTCATAATCATCAATTCTCACAGGAACGAGCTGCCTAGAAGACTTATCAAACAAAAACAATCCATGATTAGTACCCAACCAAAGCTCACCTTCTTTGGTAAAAGCAGTTGAAGTAAACTCCAAATTGTATTGTGGGTGATCGTAAGAAAAAAACTCTGCAGGTTCCAACAATGACTTGATATGCCCTAACCCCTTTTCCTTATCTGTAAACCATACTCCGCCTTGAGGATCCTGACTCAGCCCATCTATATGACCATTTATGTTTTTTAAACAAGGGTACTTATGGGGGGACAGAAAATTATTAAAAACATTCTTTTTATGATCAAAAATATTGAGCCCTCTTGCAGTACCAACCCAAAAACGATCATGTTTATCCATTAACAAGGAAAAAACCCTATCATTGGAAATTGAATAGATATTGTCTGCAGAATGATGAAATTTAATCAACTTATACCCATCATATTTATATAAGCCATTTTGTCCTCCAAAATACATGAAGCCGTATTCGTCTTCCATAAAGGACCAAATCTTTACATCGTTAAGTTGCCCATTAACATTAATCCCAGAAAAATGAAGATTCGGCTTTTGTGCTATTAGGGATGTATAGCCTAAAAAAGCCAAAAGAATTAAAGATAAAACTCTTGCAGGTGTTTTATGACGTATAATAGCCAAACTTAGAATATTTATAGAATCGCAAATACAAATCTAATCATAATTAATTTCTATTCAGACATTTCCCCACAAATATCATTCCTCAGTTTAGAGGCAATAATGTTATGATCATCATAATTACCTAACAAAAACATAAGTTTGGTTATTGCAGCCTCTACAGTAATATCTTTACCAGGTATTACCCCCAATTCATACATTACTTTACCAGTTTCATAACGATTAGGGGAGACCATACCTTTGATACATTGCGAGGTATTATATATAACCACGCCTCGATTAATGGCGTTTTCTATTAATTGCAAGAACCAAGGAAAAGACGGAGCATTACCAGAACCGAACGACTCCAAGACTATGCCACGAATACTTTTATTCTCAAAAATCGGTATCAGATAAGTCTCCGTAATACCAGGAAAAAGCTTAACTACGGCAACCTGGTCTACAATTTGCTTATGAAATTGTACCTCCCCTTTAGGTCGGCCTAGTAAATCATCATATTGAAAATCAATATTTATTCCAGTCTCCGCTAACATCGGATAGTTTGGCGATTCAAATGCATCAAAATGAGAGCTTTCAACCTTCTTTGCCCGATTGCCTCTTAATAGAATATTGTTAAAATAAATAGCAACTTCATTCACTATAGGATTTCCATTGTTTTTGAGCGCCGCTATCTCCAATGCGGATATTAAATTATCCCTAGCATCTGACCTTATCATAGAAACAGGCAATTGAGCCCCTGTAAATACTATTGGTTTTCCCAAATTTTCGATCATAAAACTTATAGCTGAAGCACTATAGGCCATTGTATCAGTTCCATGTATAATGATAAAACCGTCGTATGCACTGTAAAATCGCTCAATAACAACCACTAATTCAACCCAGACATTTGGACTCAGATTAGAAGAATCTATGATATTAGCTATCTCAAACAAGGCTACATTAATGTTCAACTGATGAAGGTCAGGAAAATAATCTAACAAACTAGATAAATTATAAGGCTCTAAGGTATCAGCACTCTGGTTTTTTACCATACCAAATGTTCCACCGGTGTAAATAATAAGAACTTTTCCCAAGGGGTTTTTAAAACTCAGAATAGACAACGGTACATTTTCTTCCATCTCAATAAAAGTTATAGGATTTTTTTAACAAAAAACCAGATTTTTCTCCTTTTAATTTAGTATATTTGTAAAAATATTTACACAATGAAAAAGTTTGTAGCAATTTCCGCTTTATTGGCACTAATCATAACCTCATGTGCAGGTTCAAACAGACAGGGCAAACATCATTCACACCATAAAGCTAAAAAGCAAGCTTCTGGTTACTTCTTTGGATTTCAGCATTAATCTCTAAGCAGATGCTGCAATCTTTGTAGCATAGGCGGATGAGAATAATGAACAAAGACATAGAGCGGGTGAGGATTTAAATTGCTTAAATTCTTCTCGCTCAATTTTTTTAATGCCTCGCCCAGATCATTTTTATTTGTTGTATCTCTAGCATAATCATCAGCTTCATATTCATTCTTTCTTGAAATCGAGTTAAACATGATTCCTATTAATGTAGAAATAGGAGTAAATAATATGGTAAATGCGATTACATTCAAATGAAAGGATTTTTCCCCTGCACCCAAAGCCATGGACAAACTCTCACTAAACACGACCTTCGACAATACAAAAAGTAACAATCCAGTCTGCGCAACACCAATAAGCAGATTACTGTAAATGTGCTTCCTCTTATAATGGCCAACTTCATGCGCAAAAATCGCTAACAATTCTTCATCACTATGATTATTGAGTAAAGTGTCATAAAACACGACTTTTTTCTTTTTACCAATTCCAGAGAAAAAAGCGTTAGCTTTCGAAGATCTCTTGCTCCCATCTATAACATAAATATTCGACAATGGGAACTCCACTCTTCTACAATAATCCTCAATCTTTTGTTTTAATGAACCTTCAGCGAGTGGCGTTAGCTTATTAAATAAAGGCATGATCAAGGAAGTATAGAACATATTAATGACCAGCATAAAAACGATCATCACCAACCAGAACATCCACCAAAAACTTGGGCCTATGTTGGAAATCAGATTAAACAAAACCGCAGCCAAAACACCACCTACGATACCTCCTAACAAATATGTCTTTATTTTATCAACAAAAAACAACTTGATGGTAGACTTATTAAACCCATATTTTTGCTCAATGACAAATGTACCATACAGTTGGAACGGTAAAGAAAAAAGATCAGTGATCAAAAAAATCACACCTAAAAAGAGTAGCGCTAACCACATAGGATCAGTAGTATATGCTTTCAAATAGTTATTAAGCCATCCATACCAGCCCATACTTAATACTAGCAATGTAACTATTGTGGTCACTAAACCACTTATTAATTGAAAGTTATGTAGGTCTTTATGATAGCTAATCGATTTTTGATGCTCTTCATTGGTATAGATACCTGAAAGCAAATTGGGTAGCGGAGCGTTTTCATGTTTTAAATTAAGATAGTCAAGAATCTGGTCTATCACAAAGCCCACACCTACTATTCCTATGATAACGTAAAGTATAATTTCTGGAGTCATTATATTGTATTATTTTTGTAAGCGCAAATTTAGAAAAAAAACATCATGTCGTCAGACAAAATACACAAGTCTGTAAATATTAGAAACAAGAGTGCCTCATTTGAGTATCATTTCATAGATAAATATGTTTGTGGAATTGTACTTACAGGTACTGAGATCAAGTCAATTCGAATGAACAACGCCAATGTGAGTGATGCTTACTGTATTGTTGACAAAAGTGAATTGATCATCAAAAACATGCATATATCTAGATACAATGAAGGTACTTACAACAATCATGAGCCATTACGCGACAGAAAACTCTTATTAAAGAAAAGAGAAATTGTAAAGATCGAAAAAGAACTGAAGGATAAGGGTATCACGGTTATACCTATTGCTTTATTCATTAACGATAGAGGTTTAGCAAAACTTGAGATTGCAGTGGCTAAAGGGAAAAAACTATTTGACAAGCGAGAAGACATCAAAGTAAAAGACTTAAAAAGGGAACTACAAAGAAGCTTCAAATAACTAAAGCTTCATTCAGCTTTACCATATAAACTAGTAACCAGTACTCCTGCAATCACAAAAAAGGTCCCAAGAATTTGTATAGCTTCTATTTTTTCCTCCAAAAAATAGTGCGCCAAGAAAACAGTGCTTACAGGTCCAATACTTGCAATGATTGAAGCATTGGAAGCTCCGATTCTTTTGATACCTTCTGAGATCAAAAAAGAAGGTATTACCGTACAAAAAATAGCCATGAATAAAGCCTTATAAAGAATTGATGAGCTTAGATTTAAGGTATCCAGATCATTCAACACAAAAAAATGAATTAGTACACAAACACATGCTAAGGACATTACTACGGAAGTATATAGTGTGTTCCCTAGCCTAAATATCATTTTTTCAGAACCGACGAGATAGCACGCATACGTGAAAGCTGCTAAAAAAACAAGTATAACACCCTTAACAACATCAATATTTCCATTTAATTGTTCACCAAATAAAACGATCGCAATACCAAGATAAGCCAATGTTAAAGAAAACAATAAGATCTTATTCAATCTCCTCCGAAAGACGATCAAAGAGAGAAGAACAACGATAGTTGGATAAATAAATAAAATCAAACGTTCGAGACTTGCGGTAACATACTCCAATCCCCAGAAATCAAATACACTCGAAAGATAATAGCCACCAAAGCCCAAACCCAATATCATAAGCCAATCATTTGGTAAAAGTTTACTCTTTAATCTACGAGTTTTCCTTTGATGATAAAACCCGATGGCCAGAAAAAAAGGCAAAGAAAATCCCATTCGCAAAGTCAACAATACAACATGATCAACCGACTTCGACTCCAAATAGATCATTTTTACCAAAACCGCCTTACCCGAAAAGAAAAGCGCTCCCACAAAAACAAAAAAAGCACCCAGATAGGTGCCTTTCTTTTTAAATAAAACTTCCTTTTTATTTTCCACTAGGACTTGTTGGTGCCTTAGGAGTAGTCGCAGGAGTCGTAGTTTTAGGAGCTGCAGTAATTCCTAATTTCTTCAACACCAAACTTGTAATTTCGTCTTCTTTTGGCATTTTGATCAAGGTCTGTTGGCCAAATCCTGATTCAGTATTAAACACCCAAGTATAACCGTTTTCATTTGCTACATCATCAATAGCCTTTTTAATTTTTGAAACAACCGGCTCTAATAGCTCATTCTGTTTTCTTTGCAAATCTGATTCTGCATTTCTTTGAAATTCTTGAATTTGCTCCTGAAGGGATTGCAATTCTTTTTCCTTCATGATTCTTACCGGCTCAGTCATCATCGCCTTACCAGCCTCGTAAGCTTTAGCCTTTTCTTCAAATTCACCCATCTTTTGTTGTAGTTGGGTTTCTAATTGTGTTCTGTAAGTTTTCAAATCAGATTCGATCTGTTTACTCTCTGGCATTTGATACAGTATCTCTTCAACATTTGTGTAGCCCAACTTAAGTGGCTTAGTCTGGGAATATAGATTTGAAATCGAAACTGCAACTGCAGCTAAAAAAATCAATGGTTTTAAAATAGTCTTCATTTTGTAAAATTATTGAATTAAATTTAAATATTTAGTTGTCTTTATCTCTTTTATTGTCGATCGTATCTTTTTTATCTCCTAAATCAAGGGCTTCAAGTACAAAATCTGTATAATCATGTTTAGGATCAGTATATATCATTACCACATCGGCCGCCTTGTCAAACATGATTTGAACTTGCTTCGCACGACATACCTTCTGAACAGCAGCATAAAGTTTATCCCTTACTGGCTTCATTATATCTTGCCTCTTTTGAAACAACATACCTTCATACCCGAAATACTTGTTTTGAAGGTCTTTAGCCAGCTTTTCCTTTTTTGCTATAGTATCCAACCTTTCTTTTTTTATGTCTTCGGTCAAGAGTAGCTCTGCAACTGCAAAATCTTCCTTCAACTTTTTTACTTCCTGTTGCTTATCATCAACTTCAGAAATCCACTTTTCTGTAATTTTCTCAAGTTCCTGTTCGGCTTTTTTATACTCTGGCATTTTCTTGATGATAAACTCGGAATCTATATAGCCAAACTTCTGGGCAAATAATCCACCCAAAGAGTATAACAAAAGAAATACCAAACTTAACTTTTTCATAATTAACGTATTTGTTGACCGATTGTAAAAACAAAATTCTGGAAGCCATTAGCTGTGCCTGGCACCTTATCAAAAGGAAAGGCATAATCAAGTCCAATCATACCAAACGCAGGCATGAAAATTCTTGCCCCAACACCTGCAGAACGATAAATCTGGAATGGATTGTAATCCTTAACAGAAGTCACCGAGTTTCCACCTTCTGCAAAGCCAAGTACAAACACGGTAGCCATTGGATTCAATGAAATAGGATAACGTAATTCCGTTACGAATTTATTATAAGCAACTGCCGGAATGCCTTTATGCGCTGCCGCTAAGAAGTCATTGTTATACCCTCTCAAACCAATCAAATCGTAACCAAGGATAAAAGAAAAACCAGTCAATCCATTTCCACCAATCTTAAACCTCTCGAATGGGCTAGTACCAAGTGATGAATTATAAGTACCAAGAACTCCAAAATGGGCCCTTGTATTTACGACTAACTTACCTATGATTTTAGTAAAGTAAGAGTAGTCAACCATCCATTTGTGATACTCGACAAATTTATATTTCTCACTACTATTTTCGTATTTTAATTTATTGACATCTCTGAATAATGAGTAAGGAGGTGTCAAGGCGATGGACAACGAGAGATTGGAACCCGTAGTCGGGTACGTTGGCTGATCCACACTATTACGTGAAAGTGTAGTATTAAAATTAAAGTTGTTATAATCCCCATCGGATACAGTACCAACAGTATAGTTCTTCAATTGATACAAGCTATAACTCAATGAGTTTGCGAGCGTAAACTGACGATCCAAAGCCAACAGCCTTCTTGCAAGACTTACCGTTGCATTTGTTACTTTTAGTGTACCCGTAGAACTATAGTATTGATTACTCGCCAACAAACTTGAACTCGTACTGCTTGGGACTTGAGCCGAGCGTGACAAACTTACCGACAATGAATTTGGTCTTTTACCGCCCAACCATGGTTCTGTAAATGAAAAAGAATAACTCCTATATGAATAATTTGCCTGAACATTTACGCCCAATCTTTGACCGTCACCAGAAGGTAGAGGATCCCATTTCTTGAAATTGCCAATATTTCTAGCAGAAAAATTGTTAAAGACGAGTCCTAAAGCACCGATAAAACCGAAGCCCCCAAAACTTCCAGACAACTGGATCTGATCACTTGGTTTCTCTTCCAATGTATAGTTGATATCCACGGTCCCCTTTTGAGCATTCGGCACTGGCTGTATATCTATCTTTTCTGGATTAAAATATCCGAGTTGAGACAATTCCCTTTGGGTTAAGATAAGATCGGACCTACTAAATTTCTCACCTGGTTTTGTCCTGAGTTCTCTTAGGATCACGTGATCATTAGTCTTTGTATTCCCTGAAATCGTAATTCTGTCAATAGTTACTTGTGTTCCTTCGTAAATACGCATCTCAATATCAACAGAGTCGTTATCAATCACAACTTCTACGGGGTCAACCGTAAAGAACAAATAACCATCATCAAGATACAATGAACTCACATCTGTTCCGTTAGGATTAAAGGTCAATTTGCTATCCAACAATTCTTTGTTATATACTTGACCTTTTTTTATACTCAATATCCTACTCAATAAGCTGTCCTTATATAGATAATTACCCTCCCATGTGATATTTCTGAAATAATATTTTTTCCCCTCCTTTACGTGGATATTCAAACCGACATATCTCTTAGCATTTTTAGGTTTCTTGCTCTCATAGTAAAATAAACTGTTCGAATCATCAACAATCTCAACATCCCGATACCCATTATTTTGATAGAATGTAAGCATTTTCTGTTTATCCTCTTCATATAGTTTACTATTAAACTTATGACTTTGATAAAACTTCAAAAACCCTTTTTGTTTGGTTTTTTTAAATTTAGACCTCAGCTTATTATTAGTATATACTTCATTCCCTATAAAATCTATCGACTTTACCTTTACTTTTTTATTCCTTTGTACATGGAGCTCTAAGATTACACTGTTCGCAAATGCGGAATCTTTTCTTTCCTTTCTTGTCACAGTTGCATTAGCGTACCCTTTTTCCAAGTAATACTTTTTAATCGCAGTTTCTGCATTATTCATAAGTGCTTCAGTGAGAATTTTCCCCTTAATGAGTCTTATCTTACCTTTCAAGTCGTCAGCCTCCCCTTTTCTAATCCCTTTGAATTCAAAAGTAGACAACCTTGGCCTTTCTGTAACAGCAATTTCTAATACAATGTTTTTACCAGATATATTCAATATATTGATTTTCACATCCTCTAAGAATCCTTGATCCCATAGCTTATGAATCGAATTCTGAATATTGTCACCAGGAATTTTTATGGAAGCACCCACCCTCAAGCCTGAAATGGAAATAATAGTAGAGGGATCCAAAAACTTCGCACCTTTAACTTTAATATCCTCAATGATGTACATATCTGGATTTGTATAACTCAAATTGAAATAGCTAGGTACTCCACTATATTCCTGTGCGACTATGATTTTTACACAAAAAATAAAAAGAAAAATGATTGGATTACGCATTATATTATTTTAATATTTGTTCACTTGTTTTACCAAACCTTCGTTCCCTTTTTTGGAAATCGATAATGGCTTCAAATAAATGGTTTTTTCTAAAATCAGGCCACAATACATCAGTTATATATAACTCAGAATATGCCAGTTGCCAAAGTAAAAAATTACTGATCCGCATTTCACCACTTGTCCTAATCATTAACTCAGGATCAGGCAAGTCTTTGGTATTCAGATAAGTCGAAATCAACTTTTCATCTATGTCTGAACTTTTCAATTTACCAGCCTCTATATCTAAAGCGATTAGTTTCATTGCTCTAGTTAGCTCCCAACGACCGCTATAACTCAGTGCCAAAGTAAGTGTCATGTGCTCATTGGATGATGTCGCTTTTATTGCAGAACTCAGATTATTTTGGCAAGATGTTGGCAAACTCTCGATATCACCAATTGCATTTAATCTTATTTTATTTTTCTGTAACGTAGGGACCTCATCTTTTATTGCCCTTATGAGCAAATCCATCAATCCATCAATCTCCTCCTTAGGTCGACTCCAGTTCTCCGTTGAAAAAGCATAAAGCGTCAGATATTTTACTCCAATTTCGGCACAGCCCTCAACCGCATCTCTTACAGCTTCAAGGGCATTATTATGGCCAAATATTCGAAGAGCACCTTTTTTTTTTGCCCAACGACCATTACCATCCATAATGATAGCAATATGAGATGGCACCCTATCTATTTGTAGTCTTATTTCTGCTTTATCCTTGCTCAATATCGAAAAAAATTATGCAAAAATTGCTTTTATTTTCATAAAAAGCAATCAGGGGCCCAAACTTATTACCGTTGAGGGCAATTTATTCTATAGAAAGTATAACTAAGATAGAAACAAGAAAAATAATACCAATCAGAATCCGTTTTAAAGGAACTTTGTGGTGTAGTATCATCTCTATTATCCACTCCATCAAGTCCATCAATAAATGTCTTACGAGCACATACTTCCGCACCAAAATTCCAATTTTTATCCAATTTATGTTTAAACCCAAAACCAATCGGGATACACAAACTACCATTTTGAGAATTCTTTGCTAAAGAATTAGATATAAAAAAGCCTAAACCACCACAGAGATATGGAGTCCACTTACTAGATCTTTTGAATGTCTTTTCATTTTCCCTAAAGTCAAAGAAGTTATATTCATAAATAATAGACCCTTCTAATATTGAATTATTGAAACTAGTGTTGCGTAGGAGGTTCATAGGTTGCTGACTGTACTTATCTGTCCCATGCACCATGCCTATATTCAAACCATATCTAAATGTAGAAGTAGGGGTAACATTCTGTCTTATAAAAACACCTCCACCAGGTCTCATATTAACCGGATTGGGGAACCTATTATACTCTCCCTTATAAGTTACACCACCCAAAAAACCTCCAACTTCAACTTTTTGAGCGATCGAAGAGGTAACAACTCCTAAAAACAAAAAAACAGTAAGATTTTTCATACTTACTGTTAACGATATTTTATTCAATTTTATTGTGTTTAATATCTAAATTTCGGACAAACTGTTTTAATTGGCGGAATGTACGTTAAATGAAAACCAGTAAGAATATACCAGTCTTTATTTTTGTCACCTCTCAAAATATCACTTTTCCATACTTTCTTAGTTCCATTACTACCTTCCACATCAACATATTGACCTCCATAAGAGTTTAACGTTTTCAAATCTGTGCCATCTGGTAGAACAAAAGTTGTCATTCCATCCGGGCCATACACAGTTTGAGCTGTTCCATAAGAAGGATCTTTTGCAGAAACATATGACGACTTAAATGCCATTAATCTAGCCAAAGGACTCATCTGCGCTGGATCCCCATATTGTTTTGAAACATCATCAAGGTAGTCTGTAAAAGTAAATCTCCAGCCTACTTCAAATGCCAAGTCCCAGTTTTTAGCCAATTTGTACCTGAAACCAAGTCCAAACGGAATAGCTGCCTGAATTGGCGAATAGGAAACACCTTCTGTTTTCAACTTTCGTAAATTGATCCATTTTCCCGCATCATTAAAACCATCGGGAACTTGCCCGTAAGGAGTTTGATAAAAAATAGCAACTCCTATAAAACCATAGGGCACATATTCATGTCTCTTCTCGTATCTTTCATTGTGACCGATAAAATCAAACACAACATCTCCCTTCAATTCAAAAATATCATTTCTGAAATTTAAATTTCTAAGTTTTCTACCAAAATTCTTTCCACTTTCATTGGCACTTACATAATCATCCCCTTTAATTCTACCATAGGTAAATGTCCCCCTATAAGAAATCGCAGGTTTAACTCGCCTCACTAGAACCAAACCGATACTAGGTCTTGTATATCTAATAGATGGAGCAACGAAACTAGGTCCTGGATCAAGCTCTCCCACGTAGTTCATCGCATTTACAGATATACCATAGCTAGTGTATCTCTTCTTCTCACCATATCTGACACCATATTGCTGCCCAAACACAGTCGAAATAGAAGTACACAATAGCATTAAAAATAGACGTAGCTTCATGAGAAAATTATATTTAATCTTAAATTATCACAATTAATGTACAAAAATAATGAAAATTATTCTCAAATCACAATTTTTTATAAATTTAATTAAACTTAACAGTGAATAAGCCAATTGTTTACGTAAGACACTAGTATCTTTATTTACAAAAGACTTAACGTGCAAGTCAATAATTATATCTAAATTTGGGGCAATAATCAGGAAATGGCGGGATGAAAGTCAAATGAATCCCTGAGACTATATACCAGTCTTTATTGCGGTCGCCTCTCATCACATCGCTTTGCCATACTTTTTGGGTACCATTACTGCCTTCTTTATATACATATTCACCCGCATAAGATGTGAGCGTTTGCAAGGGAACACCTCCTGGCAAATAAATGGGTACACCATTAGGATCCAATACAGAATATAGTTTGCTCTGCATATTTGGGTCCTCAGACACCACGTATGAGGATTTGAAGGCCATTAATCTAGCTGTAGGGCTCATCTGCATAGGATCGCCATAGCTGCTTGAAACATCATCAAGATAATCTGTAAAAGTAAACCTCCAGCCTACTTCAAACGCCAAATCCCAATTTTCCGCTAATTTATACCTGATTCCTAAGCCAAATGGAATAGCGGCTTGAAAGGAAGAATACCTTCGTCCTTCTGTCTTAAGAGGGCGTAATTTTATCCATGTTCCACCACCTTCAAACCCTTTAGGGATCTGCCCGTAAGGATCATGGTGAAACAACGCGGCACCAACAAAACCGTAAGGAACCAATTCATGCCTCTTCTGATAGGTTAAATAATGTGGAATAAGGTCAAACACAAGGTCGCCTTTAAGCTCAAAAATATCGCTCCTGAAATTCAGATTTCTAATTTTCCGAGGAAAGTTTTTACCATTGTGATCAGCACTTATATAGTCATCACCTTTGATTCTACCATAAGTAAGTGCAGCCCTTAAAGTGATAGCAGGCTTTATCCTTTTAGCAATCGTTAAACTTAAACTTGGCTTTGTAAATCGTATAGAAGGGGCTAAAAAGCTAGGCCCAGGATCGAGCTCACCAACATAATTCATAGCATTGAGTGCTATTCCGTAACTTGTATATTTTTTGTTTTCACCTGTACGCTTACCGTACCTTTGGGCAAATAAACCTGTTGAAACCACAAGGCTCGAAATCAATAAAAATCTTGCTATCATAATCAATAAAATTTTATCTGATATGATAGAGTATAGATTCTTTAAGATTCCATAAACAATTGAATTATTTTTTAATTTCTGATATCCAAGCCCCAATTGAGCTTGCTACGGAGGGTATTTAAATACCTTACAGAATTTAATTGTACCAGATTGGCCTTAAACGACTCTTTACGAGCTTTGAGCCTTACTGATAAATCTATGGCCACCGACCTAGCATCTAGAGCCACAAGAAATTTCTTTGCCCGGCTTTCGATCTCAAACCGAAGACTTACGTCATCGGAAACAATAAGCGGGCGAACATTAAGGTTATGAGGGCTTACGGGTGTAATAATGAAACTATTGGATTCAGGCATGAGCACCGGCCCTCCGCAACTCAATGAATAGCCCGTAGAACCAGTAGGTGTTGATATCAAAAGCCCATCGGCCCAATACGAATTAAGGAACTGATCGTTGAGATAGGTATGTACGATGATCATAGAAGAGGTGTCCCTTTTGAGTATAGCAAGTTCGTTGAGACCAAAATTCACCCCAGAGAACAAATCCAGATTCGAATCCAGATGTATCATGGTCCTTTTCTCGAGATGGTATTCTCCACTAAACAATTCGTCTAGGGCGGAATTAATTTCTTTGGGAGATACTGGAGCCAAATAACCTAAGCGTCCCATATTGATCCCTAGCATTGGGGTTTCCTTCTCACAAATATGAGTTACGGATTCCAAAAGAGTGCCATCGCCACCTAAACTAATGTGAAAATCTATTCCAATCGGATAATCGTTTTTATCCTGATAGGTCTGATGGCCGACTTTGCCCAAAAGTCCCTTCTTCTGTAAATAGGATGCATATTGCTTTTGGATAACAAGATCTACTTTTTTTTGCTTTAATGCATATAGCAGATCAATGATGTATGGAGTATATTCGTCTTTGAAATTTCTACCATGTATACTTACCAACATCTAACTTAAATATTTATGAATTTAAAGAAATTATCAAGCCTTTGCTGATCTACGTTTTCGAACTGAGCATTGTGGTAGAATGCAATTATATTGTACTCATATCTTTCGAAAGCTGCTATAATCCGTGTGAGCTCGTCTGTATTAAACTTTAAGGTTAGATAGTTTTTACCCTTATTCTGACCATCTTCGGTAACTTCCGCACTGAATACTTTGGAGCCATTTGACTCCACAATCCTACATATTTCAGACAATGAGTATGTAAGTATATTGATCTCTAGAATGATTACCCCTCCTTGGCTGTTAAAACAAAGCCAGTCTTTAAACAACAATCGAAGGCTGTCCTGGCTTACTACACCCAGATAGTTGCCTTCTTCGCTCAATACCGCCAGCATGGTGGTATTATACTTAAGGTATTTAAAAATCAAAGCATAAACATGCTCTGAGTTCTTGATGTAATTATCCCGAAACTCTATTGGGTAGTTTTTTAATTCTTTTGAAGCATCTACAATGTTCAGCAGTTGATCTTCTTTTACAAAACCGAGGAATTTATCATTCTCGACTACTGGCAAGACCGTCTTATCAAGGTCTTGCATTATTTCTAGTATCTCATCTACTGTTTTATCAACTGATACTGTTTCTATGGCCGAGTCAATGAGTTCTTCTGTGGTCATGCCGTTACTTTTATTTTCTCTAAAAACTCCGTGACGTATTTGTTAAATATTGTAGGATGCTCCATCATAGGAGCATGACCACACTTGTCGATAAACTTAAGTTCGGCATTAGGCATTAGTTTATCAAATTCATGTGCCACATGTGGTGGTGTAATGGTATCGTTCAAACCCCAAACCAACAGAGTCGGCACTTCTATCTTCTGTATGTCTTTAGCCATGTTATGTCTTTGTGCAGACTTAGCAATCTGAACAATATTCAAACATTTGGATATACTACCTGTGATTTCGTATACTTCATCTACCAGTTCCTTAGTAGCAGTTTTGGGATCATAGAACGTATATTCGACTCTCTGCTTGATAAACTCATAGTTGCCTCTTTTAGGATAAGATCCTCCTGTAGAGTTTTCGAACAAGCCCGAACTTCCTGTCAGTACCAAGCTACGAACTTTCTTGGGGTTTCTTAATGTGTAGACAAGTCCAACATGGCCTCCTAGAGAATTACCTAAGATACAAAGATCATTTAGGTTCATCATGTCCACAAACTTTTCTACATAGTCTACAAGCCCATCTACACTTGCACTGCGTACAGGCATTTCGTAAATAGGTAACATCGGGATTATCACCCTATTGTTTCTTGAAAAATAGCTTATCACCTCGGTCCAATTGCTCAATGCGCCGAAAAGTCCATGCAACAAGAGCATCACATCTCCTGTACCTGCATCGATGTACTTAAAGCCATTTTTGTTTTGAAATTGGGTACTCATAAACATCTATTTTTTTTGAATTACGAAAAAATTACGATAATGGTTCTATTAAAAAAACATAATCAGTTTTGGCATATAGCGAACGATAACGCTACAAACTGAACTTTTCTGGATGATGGCATCCATACCTAATATAGAATACTTCTGCATGCCCCACAAGAACACACCCACTCCTACTAACCATTTAAAAATACCTAACAATGCTCCTAATAGTTTGTCTAGAGAACCGAACAATGTTTGATCTATCCCTATCTTAACGACTTTACCAACAAGCCTTACACCTATGAGGACAATCACAAAGACAAATAAAAACCCCAATATCGGCAATATTTGTGGTACGCTATCAAATTTCTGCGCCAAATATTCAGCACCAATGTACCAAAAGCGAATGCCCAAAAATATCCCTAAGAAAAAAGAAGCTGTATTTACCAGCTCCATTAAAAGTCCTTTGGTATAGCCGAAATATGCCCCTAAAGCAAGCAATACCAATAGTATTATATCAATTTGACTCAAATTCTTAAGCCAATAGTTCCTTTACCTTTGCAGAGATCACTTTGCCATCGGCCATACCTGCCAGTTCTTTAGTCGCTGTGCCCATCACCTTGCCAAGATCAGCGGCAGATGTTGCGCCTACCCTTGTCATGATTTCCTTTAGTTTAGCCACGATCTCTTCATCAGAAAGTTGCTTAGGCATGTATCTTTCTATTACCTCCAACTCCTTTAACTCTACTGCTTCAAGGTCCGCTCTTCCTTGTTTTGCATATATCTCGGCTGATTCACGTCTTTGTTTTGCGGCTTTGGTCAACAGCTTCAACTCTACGTCAGCAGACAGTTCTTCTTGTCCACCTTTTTCAGTTTCTGCTAAAAGAATGAGAGATTTAATGGCTCTTAGAGCCTGTAACACATCTTTTTCTTTTGCAAGCATCGCTTGCTTAATATCTGCCTCAATTGTTTTCTTTAAGCCCATGGATTTTTCTTTTAGAAGGAAATTGCCCAACTTTGCGAAATTAAAAAGCTTATTTTAACTTACCAAATAAAGTGACGAAGTTAAGTGTAAATATCAATAAAATAGCCACTTTGAGGAATTCCAGAGGGGGCAACAATCCTGATGTAGTTAAAGTCGCACAAGATTGTGAACGATTTGGTGCACAGGGAATAACGGTACACCCCAGACCTGACGAAAGGCATATCAGATACGATGATGTATTGGCTCTTCAAAAGGTTGTGACTACCGAATTCAACATTGAAGGCTACCCTGATCAGCGTTTTCTTGACCTTGTAAAGAAGGTAAAACCAACGCAGGCCACACTGGTTCCTGACCCTCCTACAGCCATTACCTCAAACAATGGTTGGGATACTATAAAACATCAAAAATTTTTGCAAGAAGTTGTTTCCGAGCTAAAGAATTCGGGCATTAGGGTTTCCATTTTCTTAAACCCGGAAGAGAAGATGGTAGACCACGCTCATGAGACAGGCACTGACAGGATAGAACTTTATACAGAGCCTTATGCGGTACAGTATCCGCAAAACCCTGCCTTAGCGATCCGTGACTATGCAAAAGCGGCACAAAGAGCTAGTGCTCTTGGTTTGGGCCTGAATGCTGGCCACGATTTGAGCCTGGAAAACTTGGCCTATTTCCACCAAAACATCCCACATTTACAAGAAGTGTCTATTGGACATGCGCTGGTTTGTGATGCACTGTATTTCGGTCTTGAGAATACGATCCAGCTCTACCTTAGACAACTCAAATAGGCAAGCATGTGTGAACTTATTTTTGACTCATGGTAAAGTTCATCGTTCATCCGGACCTGCACGAACCTACGCATCCTGATTTCAGAAAGGCTTCTTGGGCGAGTTGGCTACTGAGTACGATCATCGTCTTCGTATTTCTATATAGTGTATATTTCACTATATATTATCCCGAAGATCAAGTAAAACAGAGAATCAACATCTTAGGGTTCTCTTTTATGATCGTGATGGCCGCCCAAATGCGGTTCTACAAGAATATACATATTATACTACTACAACTCAGTATAGGTGGCGTGATCCCAACCATGATCAGTATTTACAATACTGGCGGGATCTACTCCATGGACATTGTTTGGCTCTTTCTTAATATATTCTGTGCGTTCATCGTTTCTACACTTACTTCAGGACTGATCGTAACTACCGCATCCATTGTGTATGTTGCTTACCTCTATTATAAAGACGCCTACATAAATGATGATAGATTCAAACACTATATAGAATATCACAACAGTACACACAATATCATCACCATCATATTCGTGATTATTCTCACCTCCACGGTACTCATCTTGTTTGTGCAGTCTCTGGAAAAGGCCAATCAAACCATACAAAAGCTCAAGGAGCAACAGATACAAGACTTAGAAGAGAAACTAAAAGCTAAGACTAATGAAATAAGTCTGCTGAGAAGCGAAATCGCGAAGGATTTCCACGACGAGATGGGCAACAAACTTGCAAGCATCACGCTACTGGCGCAATCCGTAGGTCTCAAACTCAAGAACCATGCCTTGGATGAGGTACCAGACATGCTCGATACCATTGAGAAAAGATCGTCAGAGCTTTACTATGGCACCAAAGATTTTATCTGGTCTATCGACTTCAAAAGCGATTATGTCTATGAGCTGTTTCTGTATCTGCGGGAGTTTGGAGAGGTCTTTTTTAACGAATTGGATATTGATTTCAAGAGTGAGTCCAATGTGCTTCCAAATTCCTCACATAGACTTGAGGTGAACACAAACAGGCACTTGGTATATATGATTAAAGAGCTTTTTACCAATGCTGCCAAGCATTCCAAATGCAGCAAAGTATCCTTTACTATGTATATTCACACCAACGAAGAAACTCTTACCATAGAAATTAATGATGATGGTAAAGGCTTTGACCCACAACAAAGCTCCAGTAGAGGCTTGTTAAATATCAGCAAAAGAATACTCTATATTGATGGGCTTCTTGATATCAATAGTACGCCAAACGCCGGTAGTGTATTCAAAATAGAGGTAGCACTCATCAGATTACCTATTATGCAAAACTGAAGCTCATGAATAACTTCCTATCTATATAGAGCCCATGAACTTTCTCAAGAAAAAAATCATCATAATAGAGGACAATACGGATATAAGCACAGGTTTCAAGCTATTGATCAATGAAACCAACGACTATGAGGTAGTGGCATGCTTTACAAGTTGTGAACAGGCCCTAGAACAGATTACCTTCCTAAAACCAGAGATAGTGCTTATGGACATAGATCTGCCTGGTATGTCTGGCATAGAAGGCACCAAGATCATCAAGACCAAGCTCCCTCAGACCAACATACTCATCATTAGTGTATTTGAAAACAGCGAGCGCGTATTTGATGCTTTATGTGCGGGAGCTTGTGGCTACCTTACCAAAAACTCGAAGCACTCAAAGCTGTTAGAGGCGCTAGAAGAAGTAGGCGCTGGCGGGGCCCCCATGAGTACCAACATAGCTCGTATGGTCATCGATTCCTTTAAAAAGAGCCCAAGCCCCAACCCGCTTACGGAAAAAGAAAATGACGTACTCCAAAAACTGGTGGAAGGCAAGAGCTATAAAAGTACTGCTGCCGAACTGCACATTAAGATTGACACCGTAAAATACCACATCAAAAACATCTATATCAAACTGCAGGTGGGTTCAAAGGAAGATGCCATAGCCAAGGCTCGCAAAAATAATTGGTATTGATACGCAAGATTATCTGTAAAAAACTTAGCACTACCCGTTTTGTGTAGGACAAGGAATGCGTCCTTGGCTTAATTTTGGTAAAATTATGGCAGGTTCTTTATTCCGTTTTATATAAGCTTCTAATCGCAATACATAAAACTAGAAATCGAGAGGCTTACCTCTCTTCAAAGAAATAAAAACTGATGCGCCTTACGTATAACCGTGAAAAAGGGAAAAGGACTCATTCGAGTCCTTTTTGTTTTATACGCCTTTAGAAAAATACTCAAGTACTCATTTAACCTCAAATCGGGATAATTGGCAATTGCAAAACCGGCTTAAACGCCCGTTTGATAGATGGTGTAAATAATTCCCCTAGAGTTTATTTAATCGGGATGCATTGTTATTGTACTCTTCTTTGCTCACACAAAGAAAAAGTACCCAAAGAAAGTGTGGCACAAAAGCCAACCGCAAGGTCGATTTGCAGTTCCATTCCACGCACATACTTGCTCAAAAAACTATCGTTTTTTGCCGTGTGCACGACCACGCACGCTAGAGTATCGACCTTAAACCCATTGACTTTGACAGTATTCCTCCCTCACTTCTCTACCATACAGATTATTTATTTCGCATTATCCATATTCCTGAAAAGCTCCGTATGCTGTTTCCTGAAAATTTGCGTCATTACCCAATGTACTGGCAGAAATGACTTGAACTGCACCGTTTCAAGAACTAAGCAGCCCTCGTCGTTAGTATCTTTCAATACAAAATCCATAGCGATATGGACTACCCCCATCACTGTGGCCGACATAGCAATGTGCTTTGGACTGTGCACCAAAATGGTTGCCGAATAGGTGAACCGCCAGGGAATATAGAGTAGTTTTATTCTTTCATGTACCCAGTACTGGCCTTGTCCCAATGGATCCATTTGATGAATGACGGGGTGAATACTCACAAACTTTTGCATGTCGCTGAGGTACTCATATACTTGTTCTGGTGACTTGCGAAGGTGATGTTCTAGATTCATCTATAAAGGAATTTCATATACATTAGAGCACTTTTGCAGCTCTTATACAGAACAATGTCGTTATTTAACCTGAATTCTGGATGAGAAAAATGATAATGTTCAAATCCCTCCAAAACATTTTTTGGAAATGGTATCTTAGTAGCTGCTGCTGCGGTGGCTTAATCTCTCTGATACAAAAGTAGCTAAAAACCAAGGCTACAAGGCACAACCACAGAGTGGTTCATTATGAAGCCCTTCAGGTTCTTTCTTGACATGCGACATTTAACCCAGAATACGCATTAGAAATTTACTGCGACAAAATGCTAATCAAATTCATTTCGATACTCGTTTTTCTTCATTCAAGCTAGAACTACTAGCTTTTCACTCAGAAAAACTCCGTGTCTCATGACTTTTTTGTACCATTCCGTCTCGCCAAAACCCCAAATGCGTATTCTGGGTTTAAGCCCAACGTCGCATGGACTGTTTTTCTTAATTAATGACATTGCCCCACAAAGGTATTGATTTAGTATCAGGAAAAGGTGGTAAAATATTATAATTTAAAATAAAAATATAACATCAATATACACTTATTAAATATAAATATATATTGATGTTATAACACATATATTACACCTACTCAAATACAACTATTAAGCTAGCACCTAGACCACACCTTCCTTTCAATACCAAGGTTTAATACAATTATTCCGGCTTGTTTTTCTCCTGTGCAGGCTCTTCTTTGGCGACATGCGCACCAGTGCGGATATTTGAGGTATCAAAAAACTTCTCGACCATTTCAGGTTTATCAGCGTACTTGTTGATCAGCAAGCCTAAGTGTGCATACTGCTGGTTACAGATCGCCACACGAGCCGCCTCAAGGCTATCGCTGTGATTGCCCGTATCTTTCTTAGCAGAATCTTTGTTATTAAGTGCTGCGGCCAAACGATCGCCATACTTCTCGACATCCTCCCAAACATACTTAAGGGATGAGATATTCTTAAGATTCTTAGCAAAAGCCTTCACCGAAGCGATCCTATTCGCCTGTGTACCAGCAGTAAAAGCCTTACGGCCAGCCCCCAAAAGCGACTTATACTCTGAGGTATCTTTCTTATGTACCTGCTTCACTTGGGTATCCCAATCTTCTACTTTATCTTTAAGCCCTTTGAGTAATTTGTTAAGAGAGTCTGTTTGCCCAGTTTGCTGTTGCGCTTGAGCCTTCCACTTGCTATATCCATCTTCATAGGCCGTGTATAAGGGCAAGTATGCCTCATACATGCTTTTGAAAAAAGGATCCTCAGATACTACCTGCAAGGCAGTAAGGTGGTGATTGCTGATGAGCTGTGCTAATGCGAAGCTGTTAGTTGTAGCCGCCAAAAATGGATTGACGAGATACTGCCATGTCCTGTTCATGTATATTACAGTTTATATGTTTACTAAGTCCCTAAATATTCATTGTACTCTTA
Organism: uncultured Cytophagales bacterium; assembly: GCA_945957555.1. Lineage (GTDB taxonomy): Bacteria > Bacteroidota > Bacteroidia > Cytophagales > UBA9547 > CAMFLX01. Next base: position 57,836 of record CAMFLX010000006.1, on the reverse strand, counting down.
AACAAATTTAAAAAAATATGTTTAATAATTCCAAATATTACTGATAAAATATTTCAAAATATTAACAATTAAATGAAACATATATTACACGTTCTATGGAGAGCTACTTTTGGAACTTAAGCTGCACCGTCCCTTTAGGAATACCCACCATTACATTAAGATTAGACACCATAATCCCCTAGAACTTTGGTATATCATTATGATTTGGTGCAATATTCCCGAAGGTATTGGATAGATTCACGTGATTTAATGCAATATTCCCGAAGGTATTGGATATATGCACGTGATTTGGTGCGATATTCCCGAGGGTATTGGACAGATGCACGTGATTTGGTGCAATATTCCCGAAGGTATTGGATAGATGCTCGTGATTTAATGCAATATTCCCGAAGGTATTGGATAGATGCACGTGATTTGGCGCGATATTCCCGAAGGTATTGGATAAATGCACGTGATCTATTATTATTCTACCATGGATATTCTATATAGCATATTTAGAGTTCATGACTTTTGACCACTATCACAAAAAATAGGTTTGGGCAAGCCACATTGGTTTAAGGGCTAAAACTAATTTTTTTCTAAAACAATGGAAATTAGAAGAACAAATACTCTTCTTCCCTCAATATAAGTTTAAGAGCGGCTCATAGTGCTGGAATTTTAGAAAAATGTATAAATTTGCGCGAGCGAATTGAAATCACAATCAAAATCATGAACAAGTTAGTTTCTCTTTTTATCGCTCTGTGCTGCTTGAGCTACATGAGCTTGGCACAAAAACCAAAAAAAATTAAATTAAACAAAATGGATAAGGAATTTTTAAGTAAGCAGGCGGATGGATTATACGCTAAGTTCGAAACCAACAAAGGGAACATCTACACGAATCTGGAGTTCCAAAAGACGCCCCTCACGGTAGCCAACTTTGTAGGCTTAGCGGAAGGTACTATCAAAAACACAGCGAAACCTTTGGGTACCCCATTCTACAATGGGCTTACTTTTCACAGGGTGATGGCCAATTTCATGATCCAAGCAGGCTGCCCACTTGGCACAGGTAGAGGCGGGCCAGGCTACACGTTTGCAGATGAGTTCGATTCTACGCTCAAACATAGTGGCCCTGGCATATTGAGCATGGCCAATACTTCTGAGCCAGGCACTAACGGCTCTCAATTTTTTATTACCCACGTAGCTACGACATGGCTGGATGGCAAACATTCGGTGTTTGGCCACGTGATCACAGGACAAGAAGTGGTGAACGCCATCGTACAAGGAGATACGATTAAAACCGTTACTATCCTGCGCAAGGGTAAAGCTGCGGAAGAATTCAACGCTGCACAAACTTTTGCTGACGAGCAGGCTAAAGCGGCCAAAAAGGAAGCGGAAGCGGAAGAAAAAGCTAGACTTGCTGCTGAAAAGCTATTGGGTGAGTTCACAAACACTACCCCAAGTGGCTTGCGCTATTTGGTACTGCAAGAAGGTACTGGCGCGAAACCTAATGCTAATAGCAATGTAAAGGTACACTATACGGGTCAGTTTTTGAACGGAAAGGTGTTTGACAGCAGCGTCCAGCGTGGCACCCCTATCGATTTTGGGCTCAGCCAAGTGATCCCAGGCTGGACCGAAGGCGTGCAGCTGATGAGCGAGGGTGCTAAATACAAATTTTACATCCCTTATCAATTGGCATATGGAGAGAGGGGCTATCCTGGGGCCATTCCCCCTAAAAGCAACTTGATTTTTGAAGTGGAACTGATCAAGATCAACAAATAAGCAAAAAAGCCTCAGAAATGAGGCTTTTTTGTTTCCACTATTTGAAAAATAAGCGTGTTTAGGAGTATGTAAAGAAGTTATTAATTGATGGACTCAAAATCCATATTTATTCCACGACAAGCTTACGGGTACCGCTACTAGAAACTATAGAGTAAATACCAGATTTCAACATCGAAACATCTAGTTTATCTACGTATTGCTTTTCAAGCTTGACTTGGCCTTCGGCATTCAACACGACACATCTATCTAACACATGATTAAATTGTACCCAAGCTCCAGTGGCTGGATTTGGACTCACTATTAAGGTTTGCTCTGCCATGTTTTCTTCTTCATAAATTGTTACCAGCACTGGCTTTTTACCAAACTCCATTTTACGAATCCTCAGTTCTGCATTGGTAACACCTACGTTCCCAGGATTGGTACTATTGATCGTAATATTGGCACCGACTACTTTGGCAAAATCGAATTTCTTGATTGCACAGGGCTTGCTTTTGTTATTGGGGTCAGCCCAATCTGTACATTTATTTACGTCGCCCCATTCTGCATAATAACCTCCATGGTAAACAAACTTCTTGGAGCGTATGGAATATTTGGGAATCACCATATCGATAATACCGGCAGGTATATTGGTGAGTGGTGTTCCAGACTTGGTATCTATCAAGTTATTGTTCACATCTTTCAAACCTACTCTCACGTTCAAATCCTGATTTGATACATTTTCTGCTTCAAAATACACCGTATCGCCGTCTGCAGCTGACATGTCTATCGTGTATTGGCCTCCGGAGGCATTAGAACCAAAACCAACACCAACGGGGTGATACGAGCCTGAGGTATGTGTCGATATAAAGCTTATGTATCCAAACCCATCGGCAGCGTCCTTATCAGCCACACGAGACATCGTGGTGGTAAAATACCATTCGTCCTTGGGTCTCCAAAAATAGATACCTTTTTGGTTGGCACCGAAACTAGGCGCACCATAGGGGTTACTCATGTCTTCCATAGCCCAGTTGTCACTCATATAATTCTCTGGCTCATACTGAGCTTTAACTATTGACAAACTAGCTGATAATGCTAGTAAAATTATTCTGATCATTTATTATTTTTTAAATAGTTTAAACGTTTTTGTACTTCCATCTTCATTTATAATATTCAAGAAATAAACTCCGTTTGTGAGAACCGATACGTCTATTTCTTTATCTTTTCCCGTTAACACGCGCTGGCTTTCTATATTGAATAGCTCCCATTTTTTTAAGCTATTATTGGGTATATGTACTAAATCATCAGAAGGATTTGGATATATCTCGGTATTTACACTTTCAAACGCACTTGACAATTGTGTAATAACTGAGGACCAAGCCACTTCGTTTATACTCACCCAATCACTTGGTGAACTATTACCTTTCCCTATAATTCTAATTTTCCAGGCCTGGGTAGCTGCAAAAGTAAAATCTTCAAGCGCCAAGGTAGTACCACTACTTATTTTGTTTGACAACACGGTACTCCAACTTTTGCCATCAACGGAAGCTTGCAAATCAAAGGTTGTAGCACGTTCATTCCCTTTATAAAAGGCCATCGAAACTTTGTTTAAGGCCAAGGTGTCTCCGAGACATATTTCAATGAACTCTCCTATTCCGAAAGCCGACCAACGGGTATTTAAATCTTTATCGAGTACATTTGATGCCATATTGACTCCATCTTCGGAAGAGGCAAAGGGACTACCACATACCTTACAGCTATTAACAGGAATATGAGTAGAACCTCCAGCGCAAATCCCACAGTTATCGATTTTGGCGTTACCTCCAATTACTCCACTACAATCTACCACATTAGGATCTCCGCAATAGTAGGCTCTAAATAATTGATTTGACAAAAACCGCTCGTAAGCTGGATTATTCCCCGAATTGAGAGTGTTTGTGGGGCCTATACTCGGCCATTTTGCGGTACCCCACCAAGAGGGTTTATTTGACAGATAATATGAATTGGGAAGAGTTTGTGTTACACCATTGACCCAAGTTATGTTTCCTGCCACATTGTTACCATGTATCAAGGTTCCTGTGTTTAAGGCATCGACCTTAATATCTTTCCCACTTACTATTAGTTCGTTTCCAACAAGATTTGAATTTATATTAGGCCCGTCTAACTCCAAGTTTGAATTTACAGAAGTTTGACGATTCCTAAAATATGTAGTACCATCCCATGATGGACCCCAAACATCATCAGCGCCAATTTTACAAGCGATATTCCCTTCAAACAGGTTCATGTGCGGCAAGTGACCATGCATGTTTATATCCGGTGGATTATTTGCATTATTGGGCCAGTTGGAGTTAGCAGAATAATTGTAAGCAAATACATTACCATTTGCACCAAGTTTACACATCATGGCATGACGTAACCCATTAAAGACATTGTCTTGGATCAGACAATTTGTAGTATGCAAGTCGGTAACCACTCCGTAGCCATAACCGCCGTTGCCATTATTCCACGATCCATTAAAATAACAATCAGTAATAGTTAGGTTTGAACTACCTGGGGTATTTACATGCCTGTTTACTGCTTTTTCAGAATGGACGAGCTTCATCCAACAATTGGCGGCATTTTTAAACATAAAGTTGTACTTGTCGTCAGTAGCGGCACACACAATATCCACTTTGAAGTTTTCAAAGCCCACCCATTCTGTCATTTTGATGGCTCTAAGCTTTGCAGTTGAAACATCAGGATAGGTGATGTGCACCTCACGATCTAAAGTCAATACATTTCCAGACTTTGTTAGCACCTTGAAAATCTGACCTAAACAACGGTCAGCCCATGATACATTCCAAGCAGTATTAGACGTGATTACACTTGGGTTAGCCATATCTATTTCTACCCAATTACCTACCGAAATATTTGTGGCATTAGCCACAGTAATAGATTTGCTACCTTTTGTAAGGCCTGCTGTCACATTCGTTTCTGTACCGGCAATTACACTTCCTGCATTGATATTAAAACAACCATTACCACTTATATCACCTACCGTGAATTTAAAAATGGTCTTTGTTGGCCCTTCCCCCTTAATCACTATGCCTCCCTCTTTGGGAATAGCAACTCTATTTGTAAACAGAAAGGTACCTGCGGGAATTTTCAATACAGTGTTTGTTCCTTTGTAGGTATTCATCGCGGTGGTCAACAAAGTGGAATTATCAGTAACCCCATCCGACTTCAGGGATGTTATTGCCACCTCTTTAGTCCAACAGGGAATACCACCCTCAACACCTGCTTTTGGCCAGTCAGGGCTTATTCTATCGGAAGTGATTTGAGAATAACTCTTTAAATCCAATAGGACACAAATGCCTATTAAACCAAATAATAAACTGTTTACTTTTATGATCTTCCGGGTTTGGTTTGCCACCCTCCTAGTCAACATTTTCACCATAGCCTTTTACAATAAACTTATCTTTTAACAACCTAAAAAGTTTTAGTAAACTCATCCAAATAACTCATGGTAATCAGGTATAATCATGCCCTGACCGTCTAATATTGACTTGAACTTATCTTTTGAAGAATCCAGAAAGACCGTTTCCTTTCCACCCAAGTCAAATTTATCCATCACTGTTTAATTCTTACTCATCTTAACCACCTGTGTACCGCCAACTTGCTTGATCTTCAACAAGTACAGCCCTTTGGACAAAGCGCCAGTCTCAATAGAACTCTCAGAACCTCTATACAACAGCATTCCATTCATGTCACTTAATTCAACTTCAGTGTTTGCTGGCAAATTGAGATAGATTCTATCCTGAAACGGGTTAGGGTAAGGGTTTAATTTGGGATAATTTCCTGCCTCTGAATCAAGAGCTGTGATCATGTCACTTCCATAGACTTCAAATTCATACAATGAATTCCCATAAGTGGTAGCCCTAGCAGTAGATGTCAACCTTACGTATTGTGCCGAGGTTGGGGTAATGGCAATATCGTCTGTACCGCCATCGCCTGTAGTGGTCTGCATGACCTGGGTCCAGTTTGCATCGTCCATGGACACTTCAATAACATACGATTTAGCAAATGCTACCTCCCACATCAAACTAAAGTTCTCCAATACGTAGGGAGCCCCTAAATCAATTTTTATCCATTGTGGGTCTGCGTACAGGCTAGACCATCTGGTATCGGTTTTTCCATCGGTCGCATTGCTGGCGATGTTTCCTAGATTTGCCTCCGTGGAAGAAACAGTCACGGTCTTGTTTAGTGCAAGATTCGGTTTTTTCACGTGAATGACCACTTCGTCTGTAGCAGTTTTGTTGTTTGCATCGGTAATAACCAACGTAATCGTGTGCTTACCTAGCGACAAACTAAGTTGCGGTTTTACCCCTGTTGCGATCTGAACATTGTTCTCTTTCCATACATAAGAGGTGATGGCGCTGTTTACAGAGGAGCTACCTGATCCATCGAGCCCCACGACAGTGCTCAAATTTGTGGTTATGAGAACTTGATCTGGACCTGCATTGGCAACCACATCCTTAACCCAAGGCCATGGGAGGTCAGAAAGCGTAATGGTTTTAGGGTCGTTATATACTTTGTTGATCCAGTTAGCGTCATTGTTATTCTGAATCATGTATGCCCAAGTGAGAAAATACAACCACGGACGTGCTGCAAAATTGTTAGGGTCTGGCAGCTTGCCTTCTTCGCCTAAAGCAAACAACTTGCCTTTGCCGCCAAATAGTTGTTGGTAACTGTTCCAAGAGTTTCCTGATTCATAATCCCAAGCGATGATATCAACTGTTTTATCGCCAGGATACCAATTCCCTTTATTGCCACCACCATAGCTATTCCATACCCAGATAAGGTTATTCAGCTGATGATGATTTACCAATCGATCGTACATATAATTCCATAATTTCTGGCAAGAGGCTCCATCTTTGGCACCCCACCAGAACCAACCACCTTCAGCCTCATGCAATGGACGCCAAATAACAGGAACGCCATTATCTTGCAATCTCTTTAAATGAGCTGCGATATCATCAATGTCACGAACGAGCAACTGGAAATCGGTGGAATTTTGGTTATTTACAGCGTAGTTGATATCGAAACTCGTTGCGCTGGTGTAAAATGCCGAATACCATATCCCAGTAACATTTTTGGGGGCATCCCAATGCCAATGAAACTCCACCAAACCATGTTTGTTTTTATACCAATCGATGGCTTTGTCGGTCATCGCATTAGGATCAGCACCATGATTCGTCCTTCTTTCATAGGTCGAGTTCATAAAATCCAAGCCTAGAATGGCTGGCTGCTTGCCTGAGGCATTTTGTATGATATTCAACCAGTTTTCATTTACATTCTCAAAGGCTTGGCCCGAAATGATCTTCTTGCCATACACTTGGTCCAAGTATGCCTTTACCGCTTTTGTTTCTGCGTTGGCATTTGGGTTTACTATATTTTGAGCTTGACTGCAATTGTAAATTGCAACCAAGCCTAACATAAAACTTAAAATTTGCTTTATCATTTTTAGTAGCTTTAAATATTAGTTCTTACTTATTTTAATCATTTGTGTACCGCCAACTTGTTTGATCTTTAACAAGTATAGCCCTTTGGACAAAGCGCCAGTCTGTATCGACGCCTCAGCACCTTTGTACAATAGCCTTCCATTCTTGTCCATCAATTCAACTTCGGTATTTGCTGGCAAATCGAGCTGGATTCTATCTTGAAATGGATTTGGATAGACCATGGGCAGGTCTATGGAGACATCATTATAATTTGTCACCACCTCGTTACCGTACGCTTCCAACTCGTATAGTGAATAGCCAAAGGTTGTTGCTCGCTGTGTACCCGTCAATTTTATATATCGACAGGTCGCGTTTAAATCAACCATTTCATCTACTCCACCGTCTCCACTGGCAACATTCCTTGCTGGCAACCAAATAGTTCCATCTACTGATGTTTCTATTTTATAGGCACTGGCATAGGCAGCTTCCCAACGTATCACAAGAGTATCTATGAGATAGGTCTTACCTAAATCAATTTGAATCCATTGAGGATCTGTGTACAAACTTGACCAACGCGTACTTGCATCACCATCTGTGGCATTGCTGGCGATGTTTCCTAGATTTGCCTCTGTGGAAGAAACAGATACTGGTTTATTCAAGGCTAAATTACTACTTCGTTTTTTTACGGGTCCAGTTCTTACACCGGTAGCACCCCAGAACGTAAGCGCTCCAGCATTTTGTTTGTTTATTACTATGCGTGTCAGTACCCTACCTGCGTCAGGACGTAAATCAAACCCAAAGATATAATGATGGCCTTGCTCGGTGCGAGCATTTGACATGTCCCATTTATCCAAGTCATCCGCCAATACGTAACGATCAGCATCGGTTACGTAGTTGTACCAATCAGGCACTTCAAATGACTTACGTACGGTACCATTGCTGTATACCAAATCCACATCTATCATACTTGGGCCATTTGCACTTAAAGCAAAAACATGTAAAATAGAGTAAGATGCCACTGGCACATCGAAACCAAAACTAGCCGCACCCGTCACGTAGCGCGATTGGTTGCTAACACCATCAGTATTGCTAAAATGAAGTTGCACGTCTGGATGGCGATTATTGGCAGGAAAGAAGCCATCATTAGGCAATGCTTTAGGATTAGTATTGCCCAAGGCTTGAGCCACAGCGAGCGTTGCTTCTCCACTGTATTTACCATCAAAGCCGGTTGACCATGACACGATCTTTCCATTGGTAAAAGTAGATACAGAGCGGCCGTTCAACACGCTAGTAACATCCACTTGTACAAGACCTTGGTCTGTTTGGGCTTCCAATTGCATAGAAGCCCAAACAGAAAGCCCTAAGATCCCAATTTTTCTAAAATCTGGCATTTAGTATAATTTGAAACTGACTATTACAGATTAGTTCTTACTCATTTTAACCACCTGTGTACCGCCAACTTGTTTGATCTTCAACAAGTACAGCCCTTTGGACAAAGCGCCAGTCTCAATCGAACTCTCAGAACCTCTATACAACAGCATTCCATTCATGTCACTTAATTCAACTTCAGTGTTTGCTGGCAAATTGAGATAGATTCTATCCTGAAACGGGTTAGGGTAAGGGTTTAATTTGGGATAATTTCCTGCCTCTGAATCAAGAGCTGTGATCATGTCACTTCCATAGACTTCAAATTCATACAATGAATTCCCATAAGTGGTAGCCCTAGCAGTAGATGTCAACCTTACGTATTGTGCCGAGGTTGGGGTAATGGCAATATCGTCTGTACCGCCATCGCCTGTAGTGGTCTGCATGACCTGAGTCCAATTTGTATTGTCCATGGACACTTCAATAACGTACGATTTAGCAAATGCCACCTCCCACATCAAACTTAGGTCTTCTAAAACGTATGGAGTCCCTAAATCAATTTTAATCCATTGTGGGTCCGCATAAGTACTCGACCATCTGGTATCGGCTTTGCCATCAGTAGCATTGCTTGCGATGTTTCCCAGATTTGCCTCCGTGGAAGAAACAGTCACGGTCTTGTTCAGTGCAAGATTCGGTTTTTTCACGTTAATGATCACCTCATCTGTAGCTGTTTTATTGCTTGCATCGGTAACTGTAAGAGTAATCGTATGAAGCCCTAAAGACAAAGACACTTGTGGCTTAACACCCGTAGCAATCTGAACATTGTTCTCTTTCCAGACATAAGACGTGATGGTACTTCCACTACTTGCTACACTCGCCGATCCATCCAAGGTAACGAGTGTCGTTGTGCCTGTCATAGTCACTTTTTGATCATTACCAGCGTTGGCACTAATTGACAATTGATAAAAGTCGGGAAGTTGGTCGATAGCAATGGTTTTAGAGTTTGACATCGCAGTTTTCCAGTCGTTTGCCGAGTTGTTGTTCCAGTCGCGCGAGGCCCAAACGATGCTGTAGTTCCATGCAGGATCTTTAGAGGGGTTCAACTGATTCATCGTCTCTGCAACAGCCATTACCTTGTTGGTACCGATTGCCTTACAGGTATTGAAATCATTGTAGTCTTGGAAGTAATCGGAAGACACGACATCCACATATTGATCGCCTGGATACCAAGATGCCAAGGAAGTATTCTGCCCATTGGCCATACCATTGAACACCCAGATAATGTTGTGAGCACCCGCTAATTTCGCACGATTGTAAAACAAAATAAATAACTTCTTGTAAGCGTCCTGCCCTTTTTTGGCCCACCACATGTAATTGTTGTTGGCCTCATGAAGTGGACGGAACAATACCGGCACACCTGCATCGCCCATTTTTTTGATCTCGCTGATCACAAGATCAATGTTTCTATACAATGCGGAATTTGGGTTGTCAAGATAGGGAACAAAATCGCAGTCGCCGCTAAATTGTCCCCCACCCAGCGGGCATCTCCAATGCCACTGGAAGGCTACAATGCCTTTTGTAGCCTTGGCCCAGTCAATGGCTTTTTGGGTTTCCGAGGTATTGCCCACATTATCTCCATTGGTATAATTATAAAAGTCAAAGGCTATGATGGCAGGGTAGCGGCCTGTCATCTGCTTCACATAATCACCGTCGTTCAAGTCTGTCTGACCGCTGATATAAGTATGTGTTTTAAGATAGCAGAGCAGATTTTTGACCTGTGCAGTAGCCTGCGGATCTGCAGGTTGCAGCGTGCAAGTTGTCTGTGCTGACACGCATTGAAAGCCAGCGGCTATCAACGCCAAAACAAATAGTAATTGCTTTTTCATCTTTAGAATATTTAATTGTCGAATTTTAGTAAATTAATTTTTGCTCATCTTAATGACCCTGGTGCTGCCGTTCTGACGGATTTTGAGTACATACATGCCTAGCGGCAATGCACTGGTCTCTATTTCATGACCGAAACCATTGTATAATACTGCGCCCTTAATATCTGTGAGTTGAAGCTCTGCTTCGGATGACAGGTTTAGATTAATTTTGTCGTGGAAAGGATTTGGGTAAACCGTTGTAGTGGCATATGCCTCATCATCAAGTGTTGTTACAACAGATTTGCCATATACTTCAACTTCGTATAATGAATACCCAAAAGTGGTTGCCCTTTGTGTTCCAGTAAGCCTGACGTATCTACCCTCTTTAGCAAGATTGGCCAGTTCGTCAACACCGCCATCTCCATTGGCAGTAGTATTCGCTTGTGCCCAAGTAATACCATCCAAAGATGTTTCCACCTTATATGCACTTGCATAAGCAGCTTCCCAACGTAGCACAATGGTATCGATACGATACGTCTTACCTAAATCTATTTGAATCCATTGGGGATCGGCGTATTCACTTGACCAACGTGTGTTCTTATCGCCATCAGTTGCATTGCTGGCTATATTTCCCAGGCTGGGCTCGGTAGTAGAGACTGTAACGGGTTTGTTCAAGGCTAAATTAGTACCATACGTTTTCACGGGACCTGTAAATACCGAACAGGTGATAGCTGTTTTGGTGCCATTTGCTCCATTAATGATGGTGTTCCCCCATCCACTTAAACTGGTACATGCCCAGTCATTACATAAGTCCAAATACTCCACTCCACTACCATTACCCTTTTGTGACCACGCCAACCAGCCCACACTATTTGCTTGGCAAGAATTAAGTATTTGTTTTTCATCTATGTCACATGTTCCGCTCCCTTCTGTGTGTTGGTACCCAAACTCTCCTACTATAATAGGAATACCACTTTTTTTAATAGTTCCTAATATATTGTAGTTAGCTCCAGCTTTCCATTCACAATACATGTGTACAGAAAACAGAAGGTTGGCTTGTCCTTTCAAAAATCCAGCATCAGAAGCTTGAATATCTTTGGCATAACTGCGAATGTTTTGTGCAGAATTCACATCTTGACCATACCCCACGGCATCTACTACAATAGTGGTTTTAATGCCTGCGTCTCTCATCGCCTTGATTGCATTGGTAGATGCATTTTTCCAAGAAGCACCATTGGATGAGGCTACTTGCCAAGTACCCCATTCATTGGCTATATTAATAAGGATGTACTTCGCTATTTCAGGCCTTTTAAAATAAGCGGCTTTGCTTGCCCAAAATTGCCCCATGCGAACCAAATCATTTTCATTGGTGCTGCCCGTAACATCGTGCAGTTCCACCATCGGGATCATGTTGTTTTTGATGCAATTGTCTACTGCAGTTTGCCATGAAGCATCAGAAAGCCTTGTTTCCACACAAATTCTGATACAATTTGACTTTGTATTTTTCCGCACATCAGCAATGCTTCCATTCACTTGACTTTCATACCATGCTAGCGCCATATTCATTCCTTTCATTATAAAAGGTTGGCCATTGGCATCTATTAAATCTCCATTCGTGTTATTGGTTGTAAAGCCTTGAGCATTTGCTACTGCGCAACTCATTAATGTGAATGCGACTACTAATTTCCTGTAAATATTCCTCATGTTGTACTTTGTTATAATTGATTGATGCATTATTAATCGTTGAAATAATTCAAATTAATATTGCAAAAGTACAATCAAGACCTCTACTGTAGGGGTAAAACGGTGGCTAAAAGGTAGAATTTGGTGGTGAGAGGTAGTTTGGGATAGAAAAAGTAAACTGAAACCGCTGTATGATGCATGGTCATAGGAGATGGAACACCAATGATCATGGACGACAGAATAGATGAATACGCCATCGAATGATTTTTTGATGGATGCGCAAATAATTGGGTAGAAAGTGGGTGGTCCAGAATTTTATAACCTTTGTATTGATTACACAAGAATGAAGGCCGACCACTCCTAAGAATACAAATTTAATGTAGGGCGTGTTACAGAATATGAATATACATAAACAAAAAAGCCTCATTGATGAGGCTTTTTTGTTTACAATGAACTTGGGGTCAATTGAGATAGTCGCCTGCTTGGCTCGAATACTCCGCGTCTTTAAGTTCTATCATATTGCCAGCCTCGTCATAGAGCTTGCAACTGAAGGTACCTGTGATTTGTATATAGGTAAACTCATTCACAAAGGCTGTTCTTGTTTTTAACTTAAAGGTACTTCCCGTCTGATTCGCCGTTCCCCTTCTTGACGACCATGACTTTTTATTCTCATCGACATAGACAATTTCTACACCATCGACCAATTTGTCCTCATCGCCATACTTATAATCCCCCACTACAAACATGCCATCGATATCTGCCACTTTAGGAGATTTGTTCTGAAAGTATTTCACGAAGTTCACCTCTATCTGTTGTGAAGATTTAGAGGTAATATCTAAAAAGACAAAGCCATTGGTTGCTAGGTAGTTTTCGCCTGCACTTCCTTTATAAGAGCCACCACTTTCCACACCGTTGTAATATCCGCCAACGCCACTCTGAAGAACTACGGATTTGTTGTTAACAGTACCTTTAAAATAATACTTTGCAGTAATGGCAACACCTGTATCTTGGGGAGTTACATCACTACTTTTCTTTTTGCAAGACATGAGGGCCAATACTCCCATTAAGCCGATGATTGTGGTTTTTACATTTTTGTTCATTTGATTAAAATATGTTTAAATTGTTGTTGCGAACCTAGATACTACTGAAAAGAGAACAAGCCTTTTTATGAAAGATATTTTGTGAGTACACAAGGTTCGATCTGGATTCATAATTAATCTCTAATTAAGTTATATATAAACCAGATTTATCTCAGCAAGTAGGCTGTTTGCTATTACGATTACAAAGGTATATGCGTATGAACTGTTGAACAATAGCCAAAAATGGCTATTGTTACATCAAGCAAAGAGAATGAAAGGCATGTGAGTCGCAGAGCGTGGAGTAGCTAATGAACAACAAGGCCTTTCAAGTCTTAAAGACTTGAAAGGCCTAACGTACCGTTCAAGAGTACGGATGAGAATCACCTAACCCTATTTTACAGGAAAACCCCTGTTGCGCATGAGTGCCTGAATGCTCGCTTCTTTGCCCCGGAACAGTTTATAACCTTCTGCAGGGTCTATGGTATTGCCTACACTGAATACATATTGGTACAGTCGCTTCACGACTTCTTTGTCATAGGGACCTTTGGCCTCTGTAAATGCTTCATAGGCATCTGCACTGAGTACGTCAGACCACAGATAGCTGTAGTAACCTGCCGAATAGTCATCACCAGAGAATACATGCCCAAACTGTGGAATCCGGTGACGCATCACCATCTCCTTAGGCATATTGAGTGCAGCGAGTGTCTTTTTCTCAAAAGCGGCTGGGTCTATGGTGCTATCGCCCGCCAAGTGCAGCTTCATATCTATCAAAGCACTAGATACGACTTCCACAGTACTGAAACCTTGGTTAAACTTGGAAGCATTGGTTATACGATCTACCAAAGACTGTGGGATAGGTTTACCTGTTTGATAATGTAAAGCATAACGCTTCAAGACCTCAGGCGTGGCCAACCAGCGCTCCAAAAGCTGTGAAGGAAACTCTACGTAATCTCTTGGTACAGAGGTACCCGAAAGTGCAGGATAGGTCACTTTAGAGTTAAGTCCGTGCAAGGCGTGGCCAAACTCATGAAAGAGGGTCCTCGCGTCTTCCCAAGAGATGAGCACAGGCTCACCAGCCTTACCTTTGATAAAGTTGGCGTTGTTTGACACAATAGTAGTGATATTCCCCACCAGTTTTTGCTGGTCGCGGTAGGCGTTCATCCACGCACCAGAGCGTTTCCCTTTACGAGCATAAGGGTCAAAATACCAAAGTCCTACTTGTTTGCCACTAGCCTTATCGCTCACCACCCACACGCGTACATCTTTGTGATATACGGGTACACCTACAGCAGGCTTGAAAGTCAAGTTAAAAAGTTGCTCCGCCACCCAAAACAAGCTCTCCCTGAGCTGCTCCAACTGCAAGTATTCCTTCACTTCGTTTTGATCCAAGTCATAACGGCTCTTACGCACTTTCTCTGCATAGTAGCGGTAGTCCCAAGCTTCGATTTTGATCTGTGCGCCTTCTTGGTCAGCAATCTTTTGCATATCGGCCACTTCTTCATGTACACGAGTTACGGCTGCTGGCCATACAGCCTCCATCAATGCCAAAGCTTTCTCTGGAGTTTTGGCCATGGTATTGGCCAAACGCCAATGTGCATGCGTAGCATAGCCCAAGAGTTTAGCCCTTTGTGCACGTAGCTTCAGGATCTCCGTAACTGTACTTTTGTTGTCATGTGCATCTCCGTTATCACCACGACTTACGAACATCCGCCATGCCTTTTCGCGCAAATCCCTTCGCGATGCGTAGGTTAGGAAAGGCTCTATAGACGAACGGGTATTAAAAATCACCCATCCCTGTTTCTTCAATGCTGCAGCATTGGATGCCGCGGCGCTCACTATACCCTCTGGTAGCCCTTCCAAGTCTTTTTGATCAGTAAGTTCCAAATATTTCTCGCTTTCATCAGCCAATTGGTTCTGACTAAACCTGGTGAAGAGCCCTGCCAACTGCTGATTGATCGCAGCCACCTTAAGCTTAGTGTCGGCGTCCAGTTTAGCACCCGATTGCACAAAGTCAATATAGTATTTCTCTGTAAGTCTCTTTTGTTCTGAATTCAAGTTTTGGTAAGCGGGTGATTTGTACACTGCTTCTATGCGTTTGAATAGCTCAGTGTTCTGTACGACCTGATCCCTAAAGGCTGCCAACTTAGGCTCCATCTCTCCTTCTATAGGCTCAAAAGCTTCGCTGTTCATATTGGAAGACCATATATAATATACCGCAAGCACTCTGTTCAGTGTTTGCCCAGTTCGTTCTAGTGCTGCAAGTGTATTGTCAAAATTAGGTGGGGATGGGTTATGGGTAATTTTATGGATCTCTGCTATATTCTCAGCCATAGCTGCTTCAATAGCAGGCTTGAAATCATCAAGACGAACCTTATCTAATGGCGGCACACCATTATAAGAACCAGCCCAAGGTAATAACAAGGGATTGGGTGCTGTTTGCGAGACTGCAAGTCCTGCAAAAACTAAAAGTGAGGAAAGTAGACTCTTTCTCATGAGGTCAATCATTTATATGGATCAAAAAAATAAAAACAATGCATTCGTATAAAAGTCCTAAGATATAAAATGTTTAGAATTGCATAGCTAGATTTTCAGAATATTCAAACCATAAACTAGACCTATTAGGATTAAAACAAGCTTAACCTCCTTCATTTTTGATAACATCCATCTAGTAAATTATTCATATCTTTTTTATATTTACACAAACACATAGACATGGAAGGCCAATACAAATCTCCACTACCCCCAGGAATGCACGAAGAAATGACAAAGCTGATAACGCTTCTATCTGAAGTGATTCCTCGCTATGAAGAACTCTGTAAGCAATCATACTTAGATGAAGAGGAAAAAAAAGAAATGAAGCAGATCGTCGAAATCATCCAAAAGGCGCAACCAGTTATCCTTTTTTGTCAACAAATATTAGGTGAAAGCCTAATCCGAGGCACCAATGACATTTTCTTTCACTTTCGCAACTTATCACTACAAGGAAACGAAGAAGCCAAAAAAGCTTACGAGGAGCTTCGTCCACTTTATGAGGATTTCATGAAAGAAAACTTGGACTTGAACTAGGGAGACTCCTACTATTCATCACTTACTGAGCAACAGTACAACACCGCTATATATCTTTCGTCTTTCTTCGCCTGAGCTTACAATGATTATTACCAAGTAATATCAAATCGCATATTCTCAATATAAAAACACAAAAACCACCCTACTAATACATAAAAAGAGATAATTACATTGAATAGCACAAGAATAAAACCACAAAGTACAACTCCAACTCTGTACACCTCTACCCCTTCAAATGATACAAAATGTAAGTTTTTTATAAATAATAATTTATGCTTACCTTTGTAGAATTCATACCAAATCAAAACAAAGACAAATGAAGAAATTTTTACTGTCGCTGAACTTACTGTTCATCGGGGTCTTATTGACCCAAGCCCAGACTCCTCTTTCATTAAATGGAAGGTTAAAGCTTGTAGGCAAGCAATTGAGCAACCAATGCGGAAGCACTGTACAGCTTCGCGGAATGAGCTCTCATGCGGTACAAGCGCATAAAAACTGTATCACTCCAGCTGCCATACAATCTTTGGCTAAAGACTGGGGCGCTGATGTGATTAGACTTGCGGTCTATACTGAGGACATCGGTGTAACTAAAGGGTATATCAATGGAAATCAATCAGATTGGGACTCTTGGATCGACCAAATGGTAACTGCTGCTAAAACCAACGGCATCTATGTGATCATCGACTGGCATATACTTGCTGATGGCAACCCTAATAAGTATGTGACTCAGGCAAAAGCGTTCTTTACTAAAATGTCCGCCAAATACAAAGACCAAACACACGTAATTTACGAGATTTGTAATGAGCCCAACAGTGGAGCAGACTGGAATACCATCAAAACCTACGCAGATCAAGTGATTCCTGTAATCAGGGCCAATGACAAAGAAGGTATCATCCTCGTAGGTACTCCTGAGTGGAGTAGCAAACCAAGAGATGTGCTTTCAAACCCTCTTTCTACCACTAACGCATATAACGTAATGTATACTTTCCACTTTTACAGTGGCTCACACTACGACTATGCATACTTAAGAGATGCATTAGGTAAAGTGCCTGTATTTGTTTCTGAGTGGGGTACTTCGGCTGCTTCTGGCGATGGTGGTTATGACCCTAATGGCGCTAATAACTGGATCGCAGTAATGAATGGCGACAACAGTGGTGGCGTGAAGGTAAGCTCATGTAACTGGGCCTTTGTAGACAAAGGAGAAATCTCTTCTGCGTTAACTACCGGATCTTGCGACCTTGGTAATTGGACTACCAAAACAACTTCTGGTGCTTTTGTATATAACTATATCCACAGCGCAGACAACTTCGTGGCTTGTAACGCTGCTGCTGACGACGACGGTGACGGTGTAGCTAACGGCTCTGATGCTTGTGCGAACACGCCTAAAGGCACCTTTGTAGACAGTAGAGGTTGCCCAGCACTACAAGGCGACGCCGATTTTGATGGTGTGATCGACGCCACTGATATTTGCCCTAGTACGCCAGCAGGCTCTGTCGTAAACAGATACGGTTGCCCACTCTCTGATCCTTTCTTAAGTAACGTGTGTGTAGGCTTTAACAACAAACAAGGTTATGCCCGTACCGACTTTACTGAAGACTCATTGGTGAACGTTGATTACTGGAACCGTCCTGCAGTTAAAAACCCAGTATATTCTGCGAGTACCGTGAATGGAGAATTGGTGGTTAAATGTACTGCTGCCGACAAAAATTACGCAACACAAGGTTTCTCTTTTGGACACGATAAAGATGGCAATTTAATTCCTTTGGACATTCGTGGTAATGCTAAAGTTAAATTCAAAATCAACGTACAAAAAGATCCAACTGTAGCTTATACTCCGACAACAATATTACTAGATGTAAACTTGGAGGACACTGACAGTAACTCTATCAATGCAGTAAACAACACCAATACAAGAAAAACCATTCCTCTTGCTAGCAATGGTACTACGTGGACTACGGTAGAAATAGACTATAAAGGAGGCTCTTGGGAATCTTATACTGCAGCAGAATGTCAAGCTGCGGGTTTAGGGACTACGACCCCATGTTATATTAAGAAATTCAACTTTGCAGCCGTAAACAAGGTAAAACTTGTAGTAAACCCAAGTGCTGGTGAAACATGGTCAAGACCTGCATTTACAGGTACAGTAAAAATTGATGATTTCAGCATAGGCTATGATGAAACTACAGTACAAAGCTGTACAAGCATCAGAGATGATGACAAAGATGGTGTGAAAGAAGAAAAAGACAAATGCCGTGGTACAACCCCTGGCTCTGTAGTAGATGCCAATGGTTGCTCTAACGCACAGTTGGATACTGACAAAGATGGTGTAGTAAACGCAGATGACATTTGCCCTAATACACCTTCTGGCACAGCAGTGAATGGAAAAGGTTGTTCTGCTGCACAAGCTGATGATGATAACGATGGTGTAGCTAATGCTTCAGACAAATGTGCTAACACACCTCTTGGTGACAAGGTAGATGCTTCTGGCTGTACTTTGCTTACTGGCATGAACGATGAGTTGATCGGCCAGTTCAACGTGTATCCAAATCCAGCAACGGATCAATTGACAATCGATCAAAAAACAATGAACTTCAATTCGGCTTCTCTAATGAACCTTTCAGGTCAAATGGTAGAGAAATTCAATTTGAACAGCAATATTGAAACGATCTCTATTAACAAATTGCCTAAAGGCATGTACATGATTAAACTTTCAGGCACTGACAAAACAGAAACCTTAAAAGTAGTGATCAAGTAAAATCCTTCTTAGGACATCAAACAAAAAGGGCTATATCGAAAGATGTAGCCTTTTTGTTTGATGTTATTGCCTAACCTGTTCTCCTATCTCTTTGAGTACGGCCCCCAAGACATCCACCTTTCCCACATCAAACCACTTGATCTCTGGATCACGCTTAAACCAAGTAAGTTGTTTCTTGGCATAGCGGCGTGAATTTCTCTTGAGGAGTCGTATACATTCAGCCCAATCGTAAGTACCCTCCAGAAAATCATAGATTTCCGTATAGCCTATAGTCTGCAAGGCATATTCTTTCTTATACTTAGCTAGTTTTTTGGCTTCGTCAAGCAGCCCCTTTTGTAGCATCGTGTCCATACGCTGGTCTATGAGTTGGTACAAAAGATCTCTTTCTCGCTCCAGCCCGATCTTAATGATCTCAAAAGGCCTCTCTTTCTTCTCTGACTTCCTGAAACTCGAAAAAGGTTTACCAGTAGCCAAACATACTTCCATGGCCCTCACCACTCGCTGTACGTTCGCTTGATCTACTTGTTCATAATAATGTGGATCGAGCAATTTTAAACGTTCTAAAAAAGCTGGATAATCGGCACTGGCATCATCATTGAGTTTATCGCGCAGGTCCTCATCATGTTCGGGCATATCGTCCAAACCTTCACAAAGCGCCTTTACATACATGCCTGAGCCTCCTACCATCACTACCACGTCTTTCTCTTTGAATAAACATTCCAGCAAAACCAATGCATCTCGTTCAAAGTCACCAGCATTGTACACCTGCGTCACCGAAAGGGTGTCCACAAAATGGTGCTTTACTCCTTGCATTTCATCTTTAGTAGGTTTGGCTGTACCTATAGACATTTCTTTATAGAACTGTCTACTATCTGCGGAGATCACATCTGTATTAAAGTGTTTTGCCAATTGTACGCCAAGGGCTGTTTTGCCTACAGCTGTTGGCCCTACAATAATGATCAGCTTTTTTGAAGACATCATAAGTTTTAGATAGCAATGCTTGAATGTTCGAAGTAAAAAGAGTTTTCAGCTCAGTGACTTTCTTATACCATAAGTTCCGCACCCGCAATTTCTCCTAAAACCTCTACTGTTTCTAAATAACTACCTGCCTCTACGAGTTTTTGACGGAAAGGTTTGATGCCGTCGATTCCCCTAAAGTAATTGGTATAGTGACTCCTCATTTCAAAAACACCTGTCTTTTCGCCTTTCCACTTCACGGCAAACTCCAAATGCCTTTTTACGACATCTATCCTTTGTTCTATGGTAGGTTTAGGCAATATTTCCCCTGTCTTAAAAAAATGTTTGACTTCATTGAAAATCCATGGATAACCTATAGCAGCACGACCGATCATGATCCCATCCACACCGTATCTGTTCCGGTATTCCAAGGCCTTTTCTGGGCTATCGATATCTCCATTACCAAATATTGGGATATGGATATCTTGCATGTTTTTCACGGCTGCAATTAATGACCAATCTGCTTCACCTTTATACATTTGAGCACGGGTCCTTCCGTGGATTGTAAGTGCGGAAATCCCTACATCTTGAAGCCTCTTGGCGGCCTCAAGGATATTTTTAGTACTCTCATCCCACCCCAGTCTAGTCTTTACAGTTACTGGCCTAGTACACGCTTTCACGATCTCTTCCGTGATCTTCTGCATCTTGGGCAGGTCTTGCAACAAGCCAGCCCCCGCACCTTTACAAGCCACCTTTTTCACGGGACATCCGTAGTTGATATCTACAATCTCAGGATTCGCCGCATCTGCAATTTTGGCAGCTTCGCGCATCACATCAGGCTTATCGCCAAAGATCTGAATACCTATGGGCCGCTCTTGAGCATATATATCTAATTTCTGAATACTTTTATCTGCGTTGCGAATCAAGGCTTCGGAGGAAATAAACTCGGTATACATCATATCTACCCCGTTTTCCTTGCATACTGCACGAAAAGGCGGATCGCTGATGTCCTCCATAGGGGCCAATAACAGAGGGAATTCGCCCAATTCAAGGTTGCCGATTTTTACCATACCAAAAGCTTTATTATTTTTGTTCCCGCAAATTTACGAAAAAAACAATTATGGTTATTGATGAACCCAATCAGAATCCTCGCAAGCTCTACCCTTTAGTATCTATTGCGGCACTGATTGGTCTTTTTATATTTTGCATGTTCCTTGGCCAACTGGTAGCGTGGACTTTCATCAAACTTGTATACCACTACTCTACAGAGGCACTCCAAGACCTTACCGTACACCCCGAACGTTATCCCAATTCGCGTATGGCGCTCTTGCTCAATCATGGTATAGGCACGGCCCTATTTGCATTTATACTATCAGGTCTTCTTTGGAAAAAAATAGTGGAGAAGTCTACATTCTCAAGTTTTTTTAGTTTTAGTACCGAAAACACTTTATTTCTTATTGGAATTGGTATCTCTGTTACAATCCTTTCCAATCCGCTGAATTCTATCTTCATAAGCCTTAATAAAAACATGGTATTACCTTCAGGGTTTGAAACACTTGAAGCTAGTATGAAGGCTATGGAAGTTTCAACAGAGGTACTAATCAAATACCTTACTGACTTCCAAAATACCCAAGAAATATTAATGGCGGTTTTAGTAATGGGTGCTTTTACTGGTATTGGGGAAGAATTATTTTTCAGAGGCGCGCTACAAACCAAGCTCCTTCAGTGGACGAGAAATCCTCACATAGCTATCTGGACCGCTGCCGCTATCTTCAGTTTTGTGCACATGCAGTTTTATGGCTTTCTACCCCGTATGCTTCTAGCCGTATTGTTTGGCTACTTATACTATTGGTCTGGCAACCTATGGGTACCTATAGTAGCACATGCCTGCAACAATGCCTTTACGATCTTGGCCCTTCACTTCACAAAGAACATGGAAGAAACCAAGAAACTCGTGGAATCCGAAGAGGTCATGCCTATACCTGCAGTCATATTCTCTGCAGTTATTACAGCGGGTCTGCTCTACCTATTTTGGAAAAACACTTCACCTGCAGACAGGGAATTGCCTCAAGAGCCAATACGTTAAAGCAAATATCATCAGAACAAGACATTGTCGTATGCTATAAGCCTCCAAATCAGCAAGTATCTAACCTTGACACTTACTTTACGTATGCACTAACGACATTTATCTCTGTTATGAAAAACATACTATTTATCTTGGCACTCTGCTGCGCTCAGGCATTATTTGCCGACACACAGACTTTTGTGGACTTGGTTACGAAGTCCAAAATCCAAATTAAAGCAGACGGTCTCGGTGGTCACTCAGGAGAAGTACTTAAAGTCCAGGTTAAAAACAACACGAAGTCTTCCATAAGAGACACTTTAGATGCTGGGGTTATTTTCGTTTGTGAAGACAATAAAGCTCAAAGCTTGATGGTCATGGATAACTATGCTTTCAACCTCCCACCCTACTCGAGTACTAATATCGTGGTATATGCCAACTGCGTCATTCCACATAACTATTCTCCACACAAGGATTCGAAGTTTATTATAGATACTGTTAAAAACGAAAAGCTCTCTGGTTTAGCCAAACTCATCGCCAGGCATAGATATTACACATATGCAACACAGTCTATCGTTTGGGCCCTGATCAACAACAGTGATGTGTCTTGTGAAAAAAGAGATTCTGCTTCGGCATGGCCAGTATACCAATACATGGCTAAATATGTAAAAGTACAAGTATACAAACCAGAGGCAGACCCCTACAGTCAAGCATATGTAAATCATGGTCCTCCTCCGAAGCCTAAATTTGCTTTCGCATCGAGAGTCAATATCACTGCCAACATACAGAACACTCAAAACTTCTCACTGATCTGTACTGATACCAGTGGCAAGGAGTTAAGAAGCTATTACAAAAACAAAACCATCAAAAATGGGGTATACAGTGTAACCATTGGTTTCAACGAACTTGTGGAAGACACCAACCTCGTGGTTATTTTCAAGCTTTTGGATCAGCAGAATCATATCGTCTTCTCTAAAAGAGTCAAAAACAACAACCTCGATGATAGACCCAAGATTTGGCTCTACAAGACTCAGTTTGAATATGACGTACCCAAAGACTTGAAAAATGCGAGTTTGAAAGCCTATGGACCCGATGGCAACCTCTTTGAAGTCCTTTACGAAAAGCGAGAAATGCCTAAAGGATCTAGACGTGCACCTTACAGCTTCTATCACTTCTTCGATAAAGATGCCAAGTTTAAGGTCAAGCTGTTTGAAGACAACGAGGAAATCCTTCGGTTCGACATCAAACCTTTAACACTAGACGAGATCAAAAATTAAATCATCATTCTCCTTTAAATTTCCCTCTCCTTTGGAGAGGGATTAAGGGTGAGGACTTAACCACACGGCGTTTATCAATCATCCATTTAAACCTTCCCCATGAAATACAAAACCCTCCTTTTGTTTGCTATCATAGTTAGTGCTTCATGGTATACAAAGAGCAAGACCTCAGAACTTCAAGACCTTGGTATCATCAATATATCAGGTTCTAGTATCAAAACGAGATTTAATATTCCTGAAGGCTTCAGCAGAATCCTGCAAGACAGTAGCAGTTTCGGTTATTATCTACAAAAGCTACCCCTCAAAAAACAGGGTAATAAAGTGCTGTACTACGACAAAACCACTAAAGACAAAGAAAATGTATATATATCTGTGGTGGCCATGGACATAGACCCTGTAGATTTACAACAATGCGCCGATGCCGTAATGCGCTTACGTGGAGAATACTTGTACAAGGCCAAAAAGTACGAACAGATTCATTTCAACTATATCTCCGATGGCAAACCGAGGTATTTTAAAGCCTTCGCAAAGGGAAATTATTCGTATCAAAACTTTAGGAAATATATGCGAGAAGTTTTCTCTTATGCTAATACGGCTTCGCTTCTTGGGGAACTTACGCCTGTGTCAAACTTTAAGGACATGAAGGTTGGTGATGTGCTCATTCAAAAGGGGCATCCTTATGGACATGCCGTAATTGTGGTGGACATGGCGGAAAACACGAAGACCAAACAGAAAATGTACATGCTTGCCCAGAGTTATATGCCCGCCCAGGAAACTCAGATATTATTGAATCCAAACAGTACACTCTCCAGTCCTTGGTACAAACTAGAGGAGGGTGTGATCCAGACCCCTGAGTGGACTTTTAATAGTAAAGACTTGAGGAGATTTAAGTAATAGTAGAACAAAACACAAACAATATCTCACAATCAGCAGATTTCCTGCACCTTAATAATTATCCATATCTGAATCAGAAAAAGCTCAGCAGCTTCCTCAAAAAAGCTCAGCAGCTTTCGGTGAAAAGCTCCGCATCTTTTGAGGAAAAGCTCAGTACCTTTTGGGTAAAAGCTGCTGAGCTTTTGGGACTTCCCTTATGGGGCGCTAAACCATCACTTTAAACCACTCAAACCCACTGCGTGTGGAAATACAAATTCTGGTCTTGATCGACACGTTTGTACCTATGTGCGCCAAAGTAATCCCTTTGTGCTTGGATCAGGTTGGCAGCACTATTGGCCGTAATACAACTGAGGAAATAATTCAAAGCTGAAGTATATACAGGCACGGCTAAACCATTTTGCAAGCTCTGAGCGGCTACCATTGCCAAAGACGCTTGTGTTTCCGTCAGTTCTTTAACTACTTGAGGCGCCAATAGCAATTGCGATTCTGTTGTCAAAAGTGTGGACAATTGTTCCATCAACACAGATCTAATGATACAGCCGTTGGTCCATACTCTTGCGATATCACCTAGATTTAGCCCCCAATTAAATTCATCAGAGGCATATTTGATCATTTCAAATCCAGTAATATGGTTGATCAATCGAGCTGCTTTAAAGGCAGACTTCAAAGTCGCCGTAGTGATTTCATGTTTCTTTTCTTTATTCAAAACAGAAGCGTATTGAGCATTCGCTTTTACTCTATAAGGCTTCATAGAAGACAGCACCCTTGCAGTTACCGCATCAGCAATGGTATTTATGGGAATCCCCAACTCCAATGAAGCCTTTATGGTCCAACTTCCCGTCCCCTTCTGCTCCGCAGCATCTACTATTTTATCTAAGAGTAAATCCTCGCCTTCTTTCTTAAGCATGATGTCTCGTGTGATCTCCAAAAGAAAACTGCCCTCTCCTTCATGCTTCCATTGATCCAAGATTTCAGCAATCTTCTGCGGAGCCAAATCCATAAGGTTTCTCATTACTGCATAAGTCTCCGCCAAGATCTGCATTTCCGCATATTCTATACCGTTATGTACCATCTTCACAAAGTGCCCAGCACCGTCTGGCCCAATGTATGCGCTACAAGGTTTATTGTTGCTGTCTTTAGCGGCCACGAGATCAAAAAAGGGCGCCATGAGCGCATAGGCATCTTTGCTGCCCCCTGGCATTATGGCAGGCCCCTTGCGCGCACCTTCCTCCCCTCCAGAAACCCCTACGCCTAAGTACAGAATACCTTGTGCTTCCAGAGCCTTGCTTCTTTCTGTCGTATCGTTATAATAAGAATTACCTCCGTCCATAATCACATCCCCCCTTTGCAACAAAGGAAGCAAGTGACTCAGCACATCATCTACTGGTTTGCCAGCATTCACCATGAGCAAAATCTTGCGGGGTGATGCTAATGAGGCTACAAAAGCAGGAAGATCATCAAAGCCTGCTACTTGGTGTTTTGCCTCAAACTTCTTCGCCACATCTACTTCCGTGGGTGTTTGGCGATTGTATACAGCAATCTTTACCCCTTTATCTCTGAAGTTAAGTGCAAGATTACCCCCCATTACACCTAGGCCAATGAGTCCAATTGAATTTTGTATAGTAGCGTTCATCTGTATGATAATTTCTTCAACGATTTTCTTTAATGATTTTTCTATGGATATATGAAACGCGTAATCGGGTCGCTCCAAGGTTTGAAACTGGGAATCTAGCAAACTTGGAGGCATAAAATGTCCCGTACGTTCCTGCATACGTTGCATGATCAAGTCTTTGGAACCTTCAAGTAAAACCCAATTGATGGAAGATAGAACAGATTGCCCCATGAACGACCTATAGCTTTCCTTAAGTGCCGAACAAGCCAACACAGCCCCCTTTCCCTTCTCTTGAACAAGCAACAAATCAGCAAGGATCTGTAACCAGGGCCAACGGTCTTCATCATTTAAGGGAATACCCTTTGCCATCTTTTCTCTATTGCTTGCTGGATGAAAATCATCCGCATCAAAAAACGGAAGATTAAGTTCTTCGGCCAAAAGCTGCCCTACGGAAGTCTTCCCACTGCCGCTCACTCCCATTACTACGATGAGCATTCTAAAAATAATTTACGATAACGATTGATGATTTGAGTGAAATATGGGCTACGTAAATTATTCATACAAAACCAGTTCCCCTATTTTTGAAGTAGCACCTTGATGCGTAATTCTGAGACCTTTGCAAGTCTTACCCACATAGATTCCTTTCCACTTCTGGTATAAAGAAAGTTTGCCTTTATAAGCCGATACCCATTGATCACCTTCAAGTACCTCTATATTAATCTCAGACTGACCTTGGTCGTCAAACAAACAGATATAAGAAAGTTTGAGTGACTTGGCAAACTTAACCGTGGTAAGCTTTTGTTCATGTAAAGAAATGGGCTTAGTTTGTGTGTACATTAAAGGATCATGAGTAGTTTGTTCATCAAACAAAGTCAATGAAGTACCATCTAATAACAAATCTGTGACTGGAATTTTCAAACGAGCTGTGGCAGGTGCATAACTTTCAAGTAACAAGATCGGCTTTTCTGAAATGTCTATCTTTGCAGAGCTGCCCGACCTTAAGGGTTTAAGCTGACCTGTTGCTGTTCTATTAAATTCTAAAACTTGTGCATTTTTAGAATCTTGAAACTTCAATGAAAGACTTTGTTGTGAATATGTCTTCCGAGTATCTACACCTGCCCATGCGGCATAAGCCTTTCGATGTTGTGAGTTCTCAAACTCAAATACATATAAGTCAGGATCATTCATTGCTAACCGTTTCACAAAATGATAATCGCCCAAGGCGCTCCTCAAGGCTTTTAAATAATACCAAGCTTCAGCGAGCTCTATCTTTTCCTTGCCCAGCTTGTACAAACCAGAACTGGTATACAAGCCTTTACCCCTTGTATCGCGAATCATATACTGGTATGCTTTGTCCAAACCAGTACTTGACAGCAATAAAAAGGAACGCAACAGCCAGATCCCTTGGACCTCCTCTGGAGTATACCCATCCACTACGGGTACACTTTGCGGAGAGTCACCATTTCTATCATAACCAAATTCAGAAAGCCATACTTGTGCCTGAGGCATGGCCACCCTCGCATTACTTACAAAATCAGACACCTTCTCTGCTAGTTTAAATCGTTCCGGTGTTAGTGCGACCTTAGCTTTCGGATCATTGGCATACACATGGGCATTGACTACTTTCCACGGAATATCGCCTCCCCTATTTTGGTCACACCAATACCTCATTGCATTCACATAGTCAGACTTCAAATCAGAGAGCCCTGCCATCACCATCTGCGTCTGGGGTGATGCTTTTTTGATCGACCACTGTGTCGTATCTCTGTGTGCATCCCAGTCTTGACTGGAGAGTGCTGCATATTCATAAGGAGACATGTAGGCATCGTTGCCGTGCCACCACTTCTCTGGTTCATTCCAGTTTTCTAAATAAGGAAGCGCAACCCCTTTATCTTTGTAGTTTTTAGAAAACTCATAAAGAAGCTTTGCATGCAGACGATACGACCAAGGATCTTTAGTATCGTTCTTCTTATCCATAGGTTTCACCTCAGGATTTTTATCACCAGTAAGCCAATAGGCAGAATGCTGCATCACTGGAACCACAGTCATACCTTGCCTCATTAGATTCTGGTAATAAAGCTCAAACTCGAAACCGGGAATAGATGGAGCAAAGTTAAATTCCAGACTATCCTTTTGATGCCAGCTGCTTTCATGGTACTCTCTCACATGCTGCACTACTTCCAATGCACCGAGTGGATCATCCACAAAAGCATTGGTACCCATCAGTTCATTAAAGCTTGGTCTTTTAGACGTCTTATTCTTTTGAGGAACAGCGACTACATAGACCCCTTCTATAGCTATCTCACCTAGCTTTGCATCACCATTTACTTGTACTCTTATATATTGACATTTCTTAGCTAGAGCAATGGTATTCCAGCCACTACTGAGCTCTATTTCTTGAGGAACAAATTCTTTGTCTAAATGGGACAGTATGCCTTTCGATGAGTTCTCCGCATAAATGTATACATTCTGAACTTGCGCTACAGTATCTAATCTGACAACCACACTCGATTTTTCATCGGCACATACTGACCGCTCTTTGGGGAACCATATCGTCTGTGGACTGAATGATTTGGATTGAAACTCATCAATCAATAAAAGTGCATCCCCACATCCTGATTCATTGATGACATTACTTGACCGCAATTCAAGTATTTTCTTGCCCGCAAAGTCAACATTCTGTCCACAGGATGTAAAAAAAACAGCAATTAAACAGGCAACAGAAATATTAATGGTTAAATTTGACCTCATAAACGAAAAGTAATATACTTTAGTATTTTAAAAAACACATCATGAGAATCGGAATCGAAGTACAACGATTATTTAGACCTCACAAACATGGTATAGAAGTATTTGCTTTAGAATTCATCAAAGCATTACAAAATCTGGATAAAAGTAATGAATATTTCATATTTGTAAAAAAGGACACTGATAAATCTTGTTTAAGCGAAACCGAAAACTTCAAGATCATAGAGTTTGGAGCACTGAGCTTTGGAGATTGGGAACAATATCACCTTCCTAAAAAGTGTAAAGAATATAAAATAGAGCTCTTGCACCTTACGGGCAATACTGCTCCTCTCAAGTACAGTAAACCTTATATCCAAACCGTTCACGATATCATATATCTTGACAAAATAGATTTTGGGGGAACAGCTTATCAAAACTTCGGCAACTTGTACCGAAGATTCGTTGTTCCTAGAACTGCTCGAAAAGCACGAAAAGTAGCAACAGTATCTAACTTCGAGAAAGATAGAATCTTAAAAGCATTTCAACTCAGTCCTGACAAGATTTCAACGATATATAATGGCATCAACCAAAGTTACAGAATCAAATATTCAGAGGAGGAGATTCAAGAACTAAAAGTTAAGTATAAACTACCAGAGAAATTCATCCTTTTCTTGGGCAATACTGCCCCCAGAAAAAATGCTCAGAATAGTTTACAAGCCTTTGCATCATTTTATAACAGCTCAGACAAAACCACCAAGCTGGTCACACCAGCACTAAATGTGGACACAATCCAAGCTTATCTTAAAACTTCAGAGAATTCTTGCGAGAATGAAGCCTTTGTTTGTCCAGGCTTTATAGACAAGGAAGACCTTCCAAAAATCTATCAGGCGGCTACATTTTTGTTGTTTCCGTCTTTAAGCGAAGGCTTCGGACTTCCTATCATAGAAGCTATGGCCATGGGATGCCCTGTCATCACCTCAAACACCACCTCAATGCCCGAGATCGCCAGCGATGCTGCCATAATAGTAAACCCACACAAAGCAGAACAAATCACACAACAGATCCAAACTCTGATCAACAATGAAACCCTAAGACAAGAACTGTCTCAAAAAGGACTTGAAAGATCGCAGATATTCTCTTGGGAATATACTGCGAAATCTTACTTAGACTTATACAAATCCGCTTTATAGTAGTTGCGACCTAACCATGCCAAGTATATGCATGCCGCAATCATTAAAATATATACGTTGTCTCCAATCGGAACATCACTTGGAACGCAGTATGCAATCAAGTTAAACGCATCACAAGGATCATAACTGTTATCTGGAGGTGAATACGTATATCCATCCGGACAATCACATGGTCCTGGCTGCGCAGAAACATTAAAACACAAAGAAAATAAGAGGAAAAGCAATGATACTTTTCCCCATTTCGAATATTTGCCTAGTAGTGAACCCAACTTATTTATAAATTAATTTAGATGAAACAGTCTGTGAATCTGTAATCACCTTCAAAATATACACACCTTTTCCGTAAAACTCAAAATTAATCAGCTTGGATGCATCAATATAATTATCCCCAGCACTCAACTCTTGCTCCTTACTGTAAATCTGAATTCCTGACACATTGGTCACGTGAATATGCGCAAGAGTCGATTCTTGAGATTTAATTTTCAACATTAAGTGGTGTGAGAATGGGTTCGGATATACCTCTACAGAATTACTTTCGCTTTGATGATCATGAATTCCTGTTACTACAGATTCTTTAAAGGTGTAATTCAAGACAAATCTATCATTTCCTGTAGAAGCAGCATCAGCAGTAATAGCAAATGAATAAGTCGGATCTGAAATCAAATCCACAGACTTATTAGTATACTTGTCATACAAGTAAAGACTACCTAAGTGCTCCAATAATTGTTGGTCTGTAAAGTTCAATATATAAGAACCTTTCGGTGCAGCTATTCCCAAAGGAATGACCTCTGCATAGCCTTTAGGTAAGCACTGGAGGACCAAATTATTACCTTCTAGCAAACTATATATATTTATAGCCTGGCCTGACAATTTACTTTGATCCATTTCATCATATTCCTCAGAGAAGTCGGTACCAAAAACCAAAGCTGTTTGGTCCCCAGCACTTTTCCCATCAGTCAAGGTAATGAACAGTTTGAACAAGTCCTCTTCTTGAGCCGTTCTATAGAACTTATAATCGGGCTTCGCTCCAACTTTAGCATTTTCATTGACCTTTAAAATACCCGAGCCAACAGATGTCTTCCTTACAAAGAATCCTTGTCCTGAAGGGATTTTAGACGTTGCTCCATTTAAAGAGGTATGTGTGTTTCCATCGTAAGAAAGATACTTACTTGTAGCACCGTCCCAGAAGTACAGAATATTAGATATACCTGACTTATCCCAGCCTGTGGTATTTTCCCAATCCAATTCACAAGGATATGGATTTGCTACTAGATTCCAACCATTGGTTGCTGAAGTTCTAGTAATTGGAATTTGAAAATCACCTGCATTATTACCAGTGCCATTACCAATCACAGGATATCCATAATTTGAATATGACACTCCACTATACACCGCATCAATATTAAATGTACTTTGTGGAATATAAAGATTAAAGCCTTTACCAGGAGTTAATGTGACATTACTATCTATTATGCTCTCCCAAAGATTGGTAACTTCATTATAAGTTCTCAAATAAGAAACAGGAGTAGTACCAACTGTACCAGTCTTTATAAAGAATGAATTTTTCCATTCTTTCATCTGACGATTTTTAATTGGTGTGGCTATATTATAAGAACCTTGTTTTTTAAACGGACCTACAAAATTCATGTAGGTAATCGAGTCTTGAAAAACAACACTTGAAGTCATTTTCAATATCCTTGAAGAATTTTCAAAATCAGTCAAGAGCACGAGATTATTGTTCGTTTTAAAAGTTCCTGATTTTAAATCTAAGGTATTCTTAATGTATACAGGGCTCGACAATTCTAATTTTGTTGATGTCGAAGTATTATTAAGACTCAAATTCTCCAAATAGTTCTGTGCAAATGCCGTAGACAATCTTAAATATGAAGTACTTGAAGAAGTTGAGCTTATTTTAACAGAACCACCATTAGTTTCTAGATACCCCGTTTCATTACCTGGGTTAAATGCAATGTTACCCTCCAGAATAATTTGACCAGAACCAAGGTGCAATGAAGCATTATTTTCTAGAACAAATTTATCTGAGGCACTCGCTCCTGTGATCTTGATCTTAGAGGAATTAAGGATAGAAGCTGTAGAGCCAGCCACCAATCTAAATGATTTTAAAGGCAATGTACCACTTTTCACATCTATGGTCTGATTATCTCCCTTCAAGACCAAACCAGTACCGGTCAGCGTGAACAGCGTATCCACAGTCTCTAAGTTCCCTTTCAAGGAAATCATCGAATTACTTCCTGAGATCCCACTACCAGCATTAAACTTTAAGCTCCCTAAGATTTTAGTTGTGTCTGTATTCAAGGTAATCGTAGCATTTTGAACTTCTATATTCCCCCAACGCAGGGAATTGGGTAATGTGAAATTATTACCTAAAACTACTGTAGAACCGCTATCAACTTTAGAAATGGTAGGTAAATTAGACCCCGAAAGATACAACTTAGAATTATTATTCACCTCTAACTGACCCTGAAAATTAACCCCTGTATTGATTTTAAATGACTGTCCCTCTGGCAATATAAGTTTAGAATAGGATCCATTCATTGATAAATTACTATTCAGAGTGACAAGGCCACTTCTATTTGTAACCACAAAGGTTTGTCCAGAACCCGCAAAGTTTGTTGGATTCACTCCTGATCCATCATACCCTCTTCCCCATGATGTCAAACTGGCCACATCACCAGATGCTTTCAAGTAAAATGTAACAGATGGTCTTACTTTTACTAAATTAGAGCGACCCGACCTAAATGTGCCATTTAAAGCCTTCACATAATATGTATATTCATTGGTAGCATCCAAATTAGAATCTAAGTATGTTATGGAATTAGCTGGCAATGTTTTGATCAATGCAAACGCACCAGCATTTGCTGATCGATACACTTCAAAAGCAGACTCTATACTGTTCAAATCCAACCAGTCCAATTGTATTTTTGTATTGTCGATCGCACTACCTGCTAAGTCCACAGGATTAGATGGACTTCTGAAATCCCTCAAAGAATCCAATGCATTCACATACGGTACCCTAATCGTCTTATCACCAATTTGCTCGACCAAAATTCTAGCATTCCAAATATCTGTACCCGATTTTGATTCTTTGGCCAAAAGAACAGCATTAGCCGCGAGAGTTAACAAATTGGGCTTATTTTGTGGCGTGTATTTGTTAGGGTTACATCCAATCTGACCTGTATTCACACCTGGAGAATTGCCAGGTGAATATACCAAAGGTGTGGCAAAAGCACCTGTATAGAGATATCTAATCCCATAATCAATCCAGTATCTACACAGTGTATCTCTATGCGTTGCTTGCGGGTGAATACCATCACCTCCTAAGATTTTTTGCTCATTGAGTGTCACAGGATAATAATTCATCAAATTCCTTTTCTCCACATCAGAATACATGTATGGCATGTATAACTTCGTCAAGCTATCTATAAGAAGATTAACAGGCAAAGAGCTGTTTTCTTGATATAAGCCCCCTTTTACTGAAGGGGAGTTATCGGCAATACCATTACTCAAGCAGGTAGCATCTTTGTAATCCCTAAAGTGTAATCTTGAAATAAAAGGAACTTTGCCTTTAGCATATATAGTATTGATAAAGTATTTGAAATCATCAACCAAGTTCAAACAATTTGCTGAAGATAAGCGACTGAAGGTAAGTGGCCTCATATTATTGAACCCGTTATTGATATTATTACCTCCCTGATGCACAAACACATAACTCGCATTTGGATGCCTGCTCAAATATGACTCCAAGCTATCTTGCAAGTTTGCAGTAGCCGAACCACTCACGGCCAAGTTAAAGATCACCAAATCCTTTCCTTTGTCTTTCAGATCTGGATAGCTTGCTATCTTCTTTCTAAACATGGTAAGTCCCATGCCTGGTATCTGTTCCTCAAAAGAAGCTCCCAATAACAGTACATAATTATGTCTCTTACCACTTGGCAAAAACTTATATAAACCAATTTCAGAAACCCATATTGACTGATTTGTTACAGTTGGATTGGTATTGGCTTTGACAAAAAACTCCAACCTAATAAATTTATTATCTAAACTAACAGTACCTCCACTCTGATTTACAAACGAAGTAGGTAATGTAACTTTTTGCAAATCGTAGTTTCTTGGTGATTTCCAAACCATATCGAAAGGAATACTATCTTTTGATGCAAAATCACTCGTACCAGAAACATAAACCCTAACGATTAAATTTTGTAGTAAGTCACTTCCATCTACAATTGTGGTACTATCATTTATAGTTATGGTATTCCCTCCTCCTAAGAATTGAGTTGCAGATTTGCTATACCCAACATTATAAATCAACATGGCACCATTAGGGAAATTACTCACTGTTGGCAATCTGAACTGAAATGACGCTTTGTTTCCTATAGTACTATCAATATGAATCATCTTCAAAAAGTCTGACTTATTTTCAAGTGCTGAAGCTAACTGTAATTTGTTCGTACCATTGGATTTCTTATTAGAGAATGTAGAACTAAAAGAGCCCGCTACAATAGGTAAATGCCATCCCGTCGTATCTACATCAAGAGATTTCATGGTTGTCGCAGATGCTACTGGGGAAAACGGTGATTCGTTTTGAGTACCATTATCATTCTTGTTATATGCTTTTATTTTATAAAAGTATGATGTATTGGCGGTTAATGACTGATCTTGGTACGACAACAAAAGTGGATTTGCTATTGAATCTATCATAGTATAAGTACCATTGGATGACAATGACCTATATATTTTAAAACCAAGAGAGACATCGTCAGTCACAGACCAAGACAAAGCTATATGATTAGGACCTAGAGCCGTAGCCAATAAGTTTGTTGGAGTATTCGGAATGTTCAATGTAGTAGTACTAGCCACTGAACTTAATGCAGAAATTCCTCTTGCATTGAATGCCTGTACTTTATAATAATATGTAGTTTTAGCCAAACAAGTACTGTCATTAAAGGTCGTCGCATTCCTTTTAGCCTTACCAACAAGTATAAAAGTCCCAGAAACAGAACTACATCTATAAATATTAACGCCCGAAATATTAGCACTTCCATTCGAATTCCAAGTCAAACCCACTACGCTATTAGAGATAGGACTTGCCACAAGACTTGTTGGAGTATTCGGTAAATTAATAGTGGTAATGTTTGGAGCTGGAGTTGTCAACACCTGTTGTTTTCCTATATCCAAATAGTTGGAAAAGTTATTTGTAGATTTGGATCTGATCTTATACCAATAGTAATAGCCAGGTTCTAAAAATCCATTGGCAGTGGAATTATCTAAGCTATCTCTATACACATAGTTATTTGCGACAAAAGGAATTTCTGCTATTTTATAGTAAATAGCATTATTTAAGCTACTTGTAGATGTTTTTGCCCTCACTATTTCATAGCCAATCACATTGGCAGCTGTGGCATGAGACCAAGTCATTTTTATTCTCATCTTATCTGTTGCGGCATTCACAACTGTTGCCGGTTCAAGTGATATACTTGCTGGCGTTTTAGGGACATCAGGAGTTACTTGACTTACAGCAGTAGGTATACCAGTAGAAAAATAAGATAACCGCCCTGCCGGAACATCTTGAGTATTTCCGCTATTGGTATTAGAATTTTTCCATTGCAAGTTCAGTCCTGCACCACCACTCTTCTGATAATACTGAACCTCAATAGGATACCAACCACTTAAACTAACTGTTCCTGACTTAGTAATAGAACCATGGTTACCGTCATTATTAACGATCAATTGGTTATTGATA
The DNA here is from genome assembly GCA_945957555.1 of uncultured Cytophagales bacterium. Lineage (GTDB taxonomy): Bacteria > Bacteroidota > Bacteroidia > Cytophagales > UBA9547 > CAMFLX01. The sequence goes on along the minus strand of CAMFLX010000006.1, from coordinate 22,329 downwards.
TACAACATGGAACCATCGTCTGAAGTAAGATAAAAAGTAGTTGTACCAGAATATAAATTGATATAACCTTTAAATTGTACAGCATAATATTCTGTCAAATTACTCCTAACTAAATCTTGGGTAGTCCCATTGATAAGATCTTGAACTATGGCCCCATTTACTGTTGCCGTTCTATTGATCAGATTAGGAAACCTTTTGCTACCCGTATTTTTCACTAAGGCAACCAAACCAGTTGCTACAGGTGTGATTTTCGTAAAATTAGGTACCGCATTCCAGTTGTCTTCATAAGCCCTAGCGATAATTCCTTGCCCATCATATTTAAACAACAATACATCAGACGGAACTGATAGATTATTACTGTAATCGACCGCAATTACTTTGAAGCTAAAATATTGTCCACGATTGAGCTGAAGATAAATCTTATTTGTGCTAGCAGTCCCAAGCCTTGTAGAATTATCCATAATTCGGTATTCTTTAACTGCTACGTTATCCGTGGAAGGATTCCATGCCAATGTAAGTCCGCCAAACTCATCCATCGACTCGATTTTTAAGCCTGTGGGCTGTGATGGAGCAACCAGATCACCATAAGTATTTGTAAAAGCATAATTGGTAGACAAATTCGCACCGTTTTCGTTATAAACCCTTACTTTATAATAATAACGAGTATTGGCTGTCAAAAAGGAATCCACCAAAAGTGTAGTATTCGCAGCTATTGATTTCAAAAACTTATAAGGGCCACTTGCAGTTGCTGACCTATATACTTCGTAACCTAATTCATTTGTAGCATTATCAGTCCATGTAAGACCTATTGACGATGGCGAACGTGGTGCTGCCACCAAATTTGTGGCAGTCTGTGGAGTACCTGAACTATTCGGACCTACTCTAACTAGAACAGGATCAGAAGGAAAGCTCCAGCACCCTACACTTCCTCTAATTCGTAATGTAACCGTAGCATTTGACGACATCACTATGCTATCTGCAGTACCACCCGTACTCCATTCATACGAAGCATATCCTTTAGGCCCCTTTAGCGTAACTTTATTCGCATCAGGTGCTGGCAAAATTGTACTCCCAGAAGCAAGTATAACTGGCTTAGGCGCTGCCGAATTTTGATACACATGTATTGTGTCCGAATTTTCCCAAGCCGAGGTTGCCGTTCTCTTAAAACGAACATAGTAGTTTCCATCCTGATTAATGCTTGTCAAATTTGGACTCGTTTGACTTGCTAATACAGCATTATCTTTATACCACTCATATTGGTACATATTATATGAAAAACCCAGTGTTACAGATTCTCCAGGACAAAATGGATTGTTTCCCAAGACCCTCAATTTCCGTTTAGAATGTCTTAAAAAGAAAGGGAAAAAGTCTGGTTGCGCATATGCTAAGGTCCAACAAGAGTGTCCAACATTAGGATATTCTGTGTATTTTAATGAGGTATCAATAGCACCAGCCTTTTTCAAAGCGGCTATCATCACATGAGATATAAACGGAATTGGGTTAGTATCTACCCCGCCTTGGTGCAACCATATTGGAATATTGGCTATATAACGAGCCCTTGAACTATCGCCAGGCGCAGACATCGGTTGTGCTGCAGCAAAAAGATTGGGTTTCCAGTATATTGATGCCCATGTACCAGTTCCTCCCGATGACAAGCCATGTATATAAACTCGGTTATTATCAATTTTATATCTTCTGATCAATGAATCGACCAACTCCCAAGTCATCTCCAAATGAGTAGTCACTTGCCCCCCCCCCACGGTAGTATTGTAGTAAGGCTCATTAGTCCATTGCCCATAGGGCTCTTGTGGGAAAACCACGAAAGCATCGATCGGATTCGTAGTCCTGTTTCGTGCATCCAAGTGCATTTTCCCGCCCCATTTAAGTTGGTAGTTGTTATCTGTACCAGCCTCACCCCTACCATGGAGCATAAAGAACACAGGATAGACTGTTGCATTTGCCGGATTATAATTTTTCGGCTCCAAGATCCTAAATGGCAAACTAGAGTTGGTATTGTTTTTATACCTACGATAGATAAATGCCTTGTAGTCAGTTGTCGTAAAACCAGGATCTCTTGAGTAGTTAGGAGTATGAGGAAAGATTCCTGTTGTCTGTGTATATCCGCATAAGGACATAACTATGCCGATGAAGGCAATGTATAATTTCTTTTCCATGTGTTGTATAAATAAATGTAATAATTTGCTGGTGCAATAAACGTCAGAACAAATATACGTGATTTTGTATTATAACGATACAATAAAAAGAAAATAATTGTAATATATTTAGTTAAATTGCACTTATCCAATATTGATTTATATTATTCCAGACCAGTAATATCGATACCTACCAATTCTTCTAGATCATACTTGGATACATACACTTCTGATTCCGCTAGATTCAGCGATTCCCTCAGAGATAGATAGTTAGTAGATTGTCTAAAATACTCGTCATAGGTTATCTCCTTATTATTATATCTCTTGGTTGCCACATTGAGTTGAGACTTGGCCTCATCTGTCAATTGTTTCCTTAAGATGAAGTTTTCTTTTTTGGCTGAATAGATCCTAAACCTACGCTTTACTTCATTTTTCAATAATAGTTTCTGTTGCTCGCGTTCAAGTTGTGCTATTTGATAATCAAACTTCGCTTTTTGAGTATTTAAAGGATTTTTCACAAACATACCGAGTGTCAATCTTAACCCCACTAAATATCTTGGATAGAATGAATTCTGCGCATTAGTACCTGCACGTGCAGAAGGATCAATATTGGCTTCGCTTAAATTATACTGCCCCACCAAATTATCAGCCCAAACCGATTTAGAAATTGTAATATCTTTTTTAGCAGACTTCACTTTGAGTTCATTCACCTTAAAAGCCGGGTAATTGGCCAATGCCAAATCCACCATCTTGTTTTCAAGAGAATCTAACTTCGTCATTTGCCCAAAAACAACAGTCAAAGACAATAAAATCAGGGTTATGATATTTCTTTTCATTTTTTCAATAATTTATCTACGTTTTGTATGTTTTTACTAGCGACGATCACTCCCATGCAACAATAAAATATAATACTTGTGGGGTACATCATAATAGTTTCCTGAGCATAATTTGCCACAATAATACTAAAAAGTGTGGTCATGATCGCAGCTAATATATTCTTAAGTTTGTAACTAATGGAACTAAAATAATTATCAACGCCTATTTTGAAAACAAAAAAAAGCATGAGGCAATAAATAATGAGTCCTAATAAACCTTGCTCAACACCAATTTTTACAAAACCGCTGTCTGGAGGAAATTGAGATAATGGAGACCAAGGCGAAAATCTTTTGCCCCACTCTCCTGTACTTCCTAAGCCACCACCAAGTGGATGTGTCTGAATGTAAGGCTGTATAAATCTCTGGTTTCTTAACCTTACTTGAAATGAAGGATCATCTCCGGGCATAAATGCAGACCTTATTCGTTCCAAACTATTGGCATCCAGTGGGCCGAGGCTTTTGATTGGTGACAAAATGACTCCTGCGCCCATTCCAAAGACAATCCCAAAGACAGTAACTACCTTCCAGTTAAAATTAAGACATACATAAAATACCAAGCCAGCCACGGGCATTACGTAGGCTGTACGTGTACCAGAAAACACCATGGCAAAAAACATCATTCCTCCTGCAGCAAACAATATGATTCGGTAGAACCATTTTACCTTGCTACCAATTGCTAAAATAGTGCAAAACACTCCTGTATAAGCACAGGTTACGCCAAAGTTGGTTGGGTCTGGAAAAAAAGAAAACTTCCTAAAACGTCCCCAGTTATACAAAAGTTCGAAACGTGCCGTAGTGGCTCTCGCCCAAGCCTCTTCAACCTTTGACAAACCGTTAAATTCTTGATAAATCCCATAGGCAGCTAACATAAAAGCCAAAGTGAGCCAAACGGCTATGAAGATTTTGACTCGGTTGTATTGCGAAAATATCTGGATCGTAACAAAATATAACAACATGGTAAGCGCAATGGCTCTAATGGTGTAAATCCAAGCTTCTGTAGAAGCCGCAAATGGATTTACCAGTTCCAGCATGTTGTACACAATCCAGATCATCACCATGATGCTCAATGGGTTTTTCAGATCCATGCTAAACTTTTTAGTAACCACTGTCCATATAAAACCTAAGAACAACATGGCAACCATGCCGTCCAAAACCGTGCCTAATGGAAGATCGATGAATCGCAATATCCCTAACAGAAAAAAAGACAGGGTAAGGGTGATGGATAAGCCAAATATTGGATAATAGAAAAAGCCAAGTACTACAGGAATTACAATAATGACGAAGGCTGCTAGTCCTAGCCCCAATGCCTCTGACTTCCCTATCAAAGCAGCAATGAGTAGACTCAAAGCACAAACTCCCAAAACAACAAGTAGTCTTATGTATGACTTCTGTACCACAGACAGTTTTATAGAATAATCACTTTCAAAAAGATAACAATAAGCACTAAAGCCGTAAACAGTAAAGTGATGGGTTTGGCTATACGGTTTTCCTGTTTCTTCTCCATCGATGTTATATCCTTTGTTCTTCTATATGCAAATGGATAAAATTAACTGTAAAGATTAAAAAAAATATATTCATAACATATTATTTTCGTTAAATCTATAGATATTCATATTTAATATAATTTTATTATAAGCGATCAAAAATTATTAGTGATTAAAAAATAATCTATTTTCAATTTTAAATATATTTGCACGGAGTCATTGTGCTACAACACAAAACACTTGTTATTCACTACTCATCTGCCTGGGTATTCCAGGACTTAAAGAGTAGACAAAAACACTTTTAATTACACCATGCTATTTAATTCGATTGAATTTCTAGGTGCGTTCTTGCCTATCACGCTCATCATCTATTTTGTTTTAAATAAATACGGACAAGATAGAGCAGGTAAAATCTGGTTGTTATTAGCTTCTTTGTTTTTTTATGCTTGGTGGAAGCCCATATATCTCATCCTCATAGTTACGTCTATGACCCTCAACTATTTTGCGGGTCAGAAACTCAATTATATAGAAAATCGAAAAACCAGAAAGCTCTTTTACATCACTTGCTTAATGCTCAACCTATCGGTTTTGCTTTATTACAAATACACCAATTTCATCGTAGACAATGTAAACCTTGTTCTTGATGACGATCTACTCATAGAAAAGATCGCTTTACCATTAGCGATCAGCTTTTTCACCTTTCAGAAATTTGCTTACATCACTGATAGCTACAAAGGCGAAACTAAAGGCTACGACTTTTTAAACTTCTGCCTCTTCGTTTCTTTCTTCCCTCAGCTCATAGCAGGACCGATCGTGCATCACAAAGAGATCATGCCGCAATTTCAAGATCTAGAAAAGAAAAGATTCAATACTGAAAACTTCACTAAAGGAATTTACATTTTCCTCATGGGACTTGTAAAAAAGACAGCCATTGCTGACACCTTCTCTTTGTTGGCCAATTCGGGCTATGGTAATGTTGCTGGACTATCATTTGCAGACAGTTGGCTCACGTCGCTCTCTTATGGTATACAGCTCTATTATGACTTCAGTGGCTACTCAGACATGGCCATAGGCTCCGCCCTATTGTTCAACATTAACATTCCACTTAACTTTAACTCCCCTTACAAATCTACCAATTTGCAAGATTTCTGGAGAAGATGGCATATCACTTTGGGTAACTTTCTCAGAGAATACATTTACATTCCACTGGGGGGGAACAGAAAAGGCGAAGTCAGTACCCTCTTCAATCTCTTCATGACTTTTTTGGTGGGTGGGATCTGGCATGGTGCCAACTGGAATTTCCTGATCTGGGGCTCACTACATGGCTTGGGATTAGTCATCCATAGACTCTGGATGAAGAACAACTTTAAGATGAACGACTATCTGGGCATCTTTATCACTTTTATGTATGTGAACTTTGCTTGGGTATTTTTCAGAGCAGCGAGCTTCAGCGACGCTATACTGGTACTCAAAAGCATGTTAGGACTTGGCAATATTCATTATGCTAGTTCAAAGGTTCTTACAGATATATATATTGTACCTACAATCATCGTTGGCGTTATTTTGCTTTTCTGCAAGAACCCCATGCAACTCGCTAAGGAATTCAAACCCGATACCAAGCACATTTTATATATGATCATTCTTACAATCATCGGAATTATCTATCTTAATTCTATAACGGCAAACGACTTCTTGTACTTTGACTTTTAATCATGGACTACAAAAAATTCTTACTCACATACGCAAGCATTTCTATAATCCTCTTAGGACTTATTGTCGGCATTAATGCTTACATTGATATTTATGGATTGTTCAGAGGGGCCAAAGAGCGTAAGGTCTATATCAACGAACGTACTTCCAAATATTTGTTTTCGTTTAGATATATTCCCGAAAATTTTGAAGGTTTTATCATTGGTCCGTCACTTTCTGCAAATCTTAATCCAGAGCAAATCAAAGATTACAAAATATATAATGCGAGTATAATGGGAGCCAATATTACCGAATTGAGCTATCTCATGAATAACATTATGGAGAAAGGTCATATGAAGTTTGCAATTATATGTTTGGATCCATACCTCACCAAAGATCATGGCAAAAAAAGCGCAAACATAGATCCTAAGGAATATTATGGTGCATTGGGTTCAACCAATTTGATCAAGACTTACTTACTATATTTTGTAAGAAAATACAACCTGAGTCCCAAAAGATATGCACCTAATCTGCATAACACAGTTGGTTGGGATAATTTCGAATTAGAGACTCCCAATATCAATCCTCAAAAGGCAATAGATGAAAAGGTTGCCCTCAAAAATTACGAGAATACCCTCATTGATTCAGTAGCATACCTCGAGCTTGATACTGCTTTGCAAAACTTGCGTAAACACAACATCAAGATCATAGGATATTTCAGTCCAGTACCTTATAAGCTATACCAATTGGGCAAAACTGACTATCAAAAGTTTGAGAATAAGATCATGGCATTGTTCCATCAAAATGACATTTTGATCAATCTCAACGATGAGGTCTACAAAAATATCACCGATGACTACAAGACTTACATAGACCATGGACACTTAAGCGCCCAAGGACAGACCTTTGTATTACAAAAACTGGGAGAGGCATTACAAAAGAATATACCACGGTAGAATTTGAAACGAAAATACAAATAAGAAGAAAGGGCTGTCAGAAAATGATGGCCCTTTCTTATTGTCAATCAACTACATAGTCTAATGTTCTTAAGAAATTTTCTGGTACTCATAGGGGATACATCTATTCGACTTGTCTTAATCCTAAAAAGTATCAAATGCGGAATTCACTATATATACTCTTAATATTGGCCTTATCATGTTCAAACGTATTCGCAAAAAACTCCTTGATCAAGAAACTAACATTTGACTATGAAATCCTACAACTAAACAACAATCGCAGTACTTATTTCAGAGAAGAAGCCATACACAAAATCTCCCAAAAGCATCAAATCAGATTAGTTTTTTGCGAGATCCAAAACAAAGGCCAAGGCTATGAATTTATTGTTCAAGGTAATAAATCCAGAAATTTGCAAGTGTGTTACGACAGATTATTAGGCAACAATAAAAACTGGTATTTGGGCTTTAGCATTGCCGTTCAAAACAATATATACCTGCACCTCAAAACCAATAAGGAACAACGCATATATACCGGTTCGCATATTGGCTTTCAACAAAAAGACCTATTTAATATTAAAAACCTAAACTTGCATATTTGCATACCTTTTACCTACTCAATAAATGCCTCCATCAAAGAAGCTACAGAAACGCAAAGTAGCTCTGCGAGACTTAATCAAAGTTTATGGTTGTATATGTGTTACAATTTATAAAGTAGCAACAAGGTATAGTCTAAAACTTGACGACCAAAACACCATTGTAAGCTGTTGGGAGTTTGACTTTTATCTTCTCAATGAACTGCAAAAACACACCAGAAGTCTGGTGTGTTTTTGCCCTTAAAATATGTTTATCAGTCACTATGTTCATTACGGCTTAATAATGGTGCTGCCCTTCAGTTTTACGATGCCCGTTTTACTAAGTGCTCTACCATATAATGTAGCATGCTTATCCATAATGATAGACTCTTCTGTTAGTAAGTTACCCATCAACAAGGAGTTCGCATTGAGCTTTGCAAAAGTACCAACTAACCAATAAATGTTTTTTGCTTGGGCCCCTCCTATTACATATACCTTTGAACTACTTGCTATGGTTAGCGAAGAAGGAATCTGCAATACAAATATACCCAAAGAATCGCCTTTAGCATCAAAAGTGAGGTCTCCCGACGAGATATCAAGAGCAGATACTGATTTATAAAGACCAGGTACAAGGGTGAGGCCGCCTAAATTCTCCTTCAGGGTAACAACTCCACTACTAGTAAGTGCAAATCCATTTTTAAGTGCAGCAGCTAAATCTTTTTGGCCTTCCTTTGCGAGCTTATTGTTGTCGTTTGTGAATTTTTCGCCATATACGATCCCAGGAGGAAACCCTGAAACCAAATTGCCTGGCGCGAGACCTACATTGCCAGTAATACTCGTACTGTCACTACTTACAATCTCAGCACCAGCAAGTACAACAAAGTTAGAAGAAGCACCCAAAAATATGGATAAGGGTGGTGTTACTTGATTTGGTACTGGCTCGTTAGGATTTGTATCCATTACCTTACCATCCTCCTTAAACTCACAACTTTGTATTAGAAAAAGTATCGTTGCCGATAAAATAATTAAAACTTTATGTTTTGCATTCATAATAAATGAAATTTAGAAATGATTATTTGCTTCTATCAATTAACTTGGATGATCCTTAGGTCCACTCTCCTATTTAGTTGCCTTCCAACTGGATTATCAGTACCATCAGGCTTTTGATTAGGCACGCTTGACGACTCTTCTCCATAGCCTTTTGCTACTAAACGTTTTGCGTCAATCCCTTTTAAAACAAGCGCATTTACAACTACTTTCGCCCTATCCATAGACAGTTTTTTATTGTAATCATTGTTTCCTTTGGAATCGGTATATCCCGAGATTTGTACCATTAGCTTAGTATTGGCCTTCAAAAACCTACTGACGTAGTCTAGTTCAGGGGTTGACTCGGGCGTAAGACTCGCTTTATCTTCTTCAAAGAATATGTTTTCTAAAACCACTACCGAACCTACGACCATCTTCGGCAGTTGCACAGTCTTTACTATTTCAAAATAATTGGTCTTAATAGGAACATATACATTGTATGAATAAAAAAGGAATCCTTTTGCTTCATAAGCAATATTATAGTTTTTGCCAACAGTAAGTACAAATAGGTAATTACCAGTTTTACTATTAGCACGATACTCACCTACTACCTTATGTGTAGCATTATCCGTCACCGTTATTTTCACATCAAGCAAAGCTTTGCCCGATTCATCCAATACAGTACCTTTTAACAATGCAATAGATGCATTTTTTTGTTCTAAAAAAGTAATCACATAATTATCCTTATCGCCATAGCCACCAGCCCTTAAGGAAGTGTAATAAGCCTTCTTATTGTCAGGAGACACGACATAAAAGATATCATCGTCCGTTGAGTTTACAGGATAACCCACATTTATGGGAGTAGCCCAGATATCATTATCTGCCAATGTGCTATAGAAGATGTCAAAACCACCCATAGTTTGGTGCCCATTTGAACTAAAAAACAAAGTATGGCCATCTGGATGTATAAAAGGCGCATCTTCATCGTATTCTGTATTAATGTTTGAACCCAAATTGACGGCTTTACCCCAATCACCTTCTGATGTTTTATCACTTTTATACAAATCCATCCCTCCAAAACCTCCCTTACGATCACTACTGAAGAATAATGTATTTCCACTAGGGGAGATCCATGCACTGGGTTCTTTGGACTTGGTATTGATGTTTTCATTCAATTTTGCAGGAGTAGACCATTTGTCACCTTGAAGATGTGTAACATATATGTTGCCATCGCCGTTGTCGTCTTTATAGATAAAAATAGTTTGCCCATCCAAAGACACCCCAACGGATGCCTCGTTACTATTGGTATTGATTGGCGACCCAATATTTACTGCAGGTCCCCATACAGAATCTTGTTTTGTTGCGATATAGATGTCTTCGAAATACAGACCACCCGAAAATTTCTCCCCTCCTGTAGTTTCTGGCCGTCTTGATATAAAAATAAGTGTCGCTTGGTCTGCTGTAAGTACTGGCGCATAGTCTCCATAAGGAGAATTGACAGTCTTGCCCATATTTTCTATCTTGATACCTATTGGGCTCTTTTCTAATACTTTGGCATTTTTACTGATCTGAATTTTGCGATCCACGTCTTTAAGTGCGAGGCCAGTAAGGGGCTTATTGGCAGAGGAAGAACTCCCTTTAAATTTTTCATAATTGGCTATGGCCGCATCAAACTGATAATTGAAATGATAAGCCTCCGCTAAATAATAGTATGCATCTAAAGGTGCTTTCCTTTCTGTGGATGAACCTTCTTTATAATTGGCACTAACCTCAAGTGCGGCTTTTTCTAGGTATCGAGCAGCCTTGCTGCGACCTTGCCTTGCTTTCAAATAGCAGACTCCGACCTTGTAGTTCATGTTGGCATTGATAGAATCAAGCTTGTACAACTCCAAGTAGATGGGAAGTGCATCGGAATAGCTACTGTCTTCAAACAGAGCTTGTGCGGCCTCAAATTTGATATTGAACACTTTTACTTTTACGTCTTTGGAGAAAACTGAAAAAACAGTCGCTACTAAGACTAACAGGAGATTTTTAAAGTTTTTCATATCAATATATTTTAAAAAGAATTTATCAAAAAAAGTGGTGCAGCAGTACTGCTGCACCACCTTGATCAAACAGCGCCTTTGAGTTTCAAAAGTCTTAACCGCTCTTAAACCCCCACAAAAAGGGATGTTTATCAAAAACTAATTATTTATGCTTTTTAACAGAGTGGTTTTCTTCTGAGGCTTCTTCATTTACAGTTGCTTCGGCAATTTCAGAAAGTTTAGCATTGGCATTCTTTTCCTCGTTAAGGGTAGCTAAAAGCAAGTCTTCTACCTCGCTTGCTCCAAGCGTTTTTGCGAAGGCCAATAAAGTACCATAAGATGCTATTTCATAATGCTCTACCTTTTGAGCCGCAGCTATGATTCCAGCATCACGTACATGACCTATTTCAGTCTCTTCAATGATGGATTCTGCTTCTTTCAAGATCCCAGCCATGGCTTCACATTTTTTAGCTTCCACTTTTAGTCCTAGTTTTTCAAAAACCTGTTCTAGACGCAACACTTGTTTTTGTGTTTCTGATAGATGCCCCGAAAGTGCACCTTTCAGATCTTCAGCTGTAGCGTTTTCAATAAGATCTGGAATCGCCTTGGTCAGCGCTTTTTCCGCCCAATAAATGTCTTTAATCTGATCTTCAAACAGTGATCTCAGATTTTCGGCAGCCCCAGACTTTGCTTTAACTGCTCCTTTCGAGTTTGATTCTACTTTGTTCATAATTTTGGGATTTAAAACTTTATTATTGATTAATTTATTTGCTAATTCTTATTTGTGCTCTATTTCATCTTTTGTAGCAATGGCATGCCCCAAATGTGCGTGTAAAACCGGGATTTGTTCATTGGCCCAAGCTCTGATCTCTTCATCCTCGGCATCTTTGCCAGCTTTTTCGAATTTCTCAATTGCCTTTTGATGTCCACTTATGATCTCATCTACAAAAGCCGCATCAAAATCTTTATGGTCCTTCTTTTCTAACTTTTCTCTCAACTCACGTCCCTTGTCTGTAAGACTTGTCGGGATCGATGCCTGTTTCCTCTTCGCGAGCTCCTTTAGTTTAGCCAAATTCTCCGTATGCTCATTTTCGAGGATTACACCTAGTTCTTTTACCTTAGCGCCACCCCTCGTCTGAGCCAATTTACCCAGCTCTATTTCAGTAAGGTCAATTTCGGCCGCTGCCACCAAAAAGTTGGCATCTTTGTTGTCGCTTCTGTCGTCAAACTTCTCTTTGTTCTCTTCAATGGCCAATTCTTTTGAGTCCTTATGGTCTTTGCACGAAGCAAGTGCTAAGCCTGCAGCAATAACCGCTACACTGATCATTATTGTTTTTCTTTTCATTTGATATAAAATTTGGGATTGTTAACATTCATTATCAACTGCAAGTATTAACCACTGCCTCGGCCAATTGTTTGAACTGGGTTATAAATAAAATCAATAAAATACAGTTTAATAGCGAATGACATCAAACTTAAAGTCACTAAACGATGTCAAATAAGAATGAATTAAAATGAATCTACCGCATACCAATGTGTGAATTTTTAAGTTTTACGGCACTTTAATTAAAAGTTTAGATATCTATATCAAATAGCTTTTCCTTGGCTCAGTACTTTTTGTACCTTTATGGCAACAAACAAATTATGTAACGAAAACAATGTTTATGAGAAAATCTCTTAGGTTTACTTCTTCACTACTGTGGGGAACGGCAAGTATGTTCATTAGCCAGGTGGCTTCTGCACAAAACACAGGGGCCGAAAACATCAGGCTCAATCAAATCGGGTTTTACCCAAATGGCCCAAAGACTGCGGTCATTATCAATTCGTCAGCTACGAAGTTTAGCGTGATTTCGGCGAGCAACAAAAAAGATACGGTTTTTAAGGGAAACTTAAAGAAAACAGGAATTTGGAAGTATTCTCAGGAAGAAACTGCTCAAGCCGATTTCACAAGCTTCAACAAGCCTGGCTCGTATGTACTTTTTGTAAAAGACATCGGCGGTTCGTACCCTTTTGACATTAAAGACCATGTAAACGAAGCGGTAGCCAAGGCGAGTATCAAGGGGTATTACTACCAAAGAACTGCGATAGAGCTTAAGCCTGAGTTCGCTGGCAAATTTGCCAGAGCGGCAGGCCATCCAGACAATGAGGTATTGATCCACAACTCTGCAGCATCGGCTAACAGACCTACTGGCTCTAAAATCAATTCTTCGAAGGGTTGGTATGACGCTGGCGATTACAACAAATATATTGTAAACTCTGGCATTACCATGTCTACTTTGTTTTCTTTGTATGAAGACTTCCCCGAATACCATAAAACCTTAAATGTAAACATCCCTGAGAGCAAAAACCAATTACCTGACTTACTCGACGAGGCTAATTGGAACTTACGCTGGATGCTTACCATGCAAGATCCTGTGGATGGCGGTGTGTACCATAAACTTACCAATGCGAACTTCGACGGGGTAGTTATGCCTAAAGATGCTACCAGCCCTAGGTATGTGATCATGAAAACTACTGCAGCTACCTTAGACTTTGCAGCTACATTGGCTCACGCGAGTAGGATTTATAGAAACTTTGAACAACAATGCCCTGGTCTTGCTGATTCATGTTTGACGGCTAGCAAAAAAGCATACGAATGGGCCAAGAAAAACCCTGCAGTATTGTATGCAAATTCAACTCAAAGCAGCCTGCACGACCCTGCGATACAAACAGGGGCTTATGAAGATACTGATATAGAGGACGAATTGCTTTGGGCAGCCTCAGAGCTATTTGTAACTACGGGTGATATGGCTTATTTTAAAGATGCTAACCTAGACGTGACAATGGCTAAGAACATTACCATACCTAACTGGCAAAGCGTCGGCATGCTAGGCTTGTATAGTTTGCTCAAAAATGCTGACAGATTCAGCACCAATCCAAATGTGAAGGCTGTTTTGGAATCTTTAAAGTCAAGGTTTGTAGCTACTGCAAAATCTTTTCAAACAAAAGCTTCGGTATCAGCCTATGGTGTAACGATGGGCGAATGCTCTGACAACGATTTTGTATGGGGAAGTAATGCGATCGTAGGAAATCAAGGGATGTTTTTAATCAAAGCTTACTTATTGAGCAAAGACAACTCTCTCTTGGATGCGGCAGAAGCAGATTTAGATTATTTATTGGGCAGAAATGCGGTTGGATATAGTTTCTTAACGGGCTTTGGAGACAAACCTACGATGCACCCGCACCACCGCCCTTCAGAAGCTGATGGTATTGTAGACCCTGTTCCTGGACTTTTAGCAGGCGGACCAAATCCTGGTCAACAAGACTTAGTTCACTGCAATGGTGAAAAGTATCCTTCGGAGCTTGCTGCAAAGTCTTATTTAGACTTGCACTGTAGTTATGCGTCAAATGAAATCGCTATTAATTGGAATGCGCCATTTGCATATATTGCAAATGCCCTTGAAGCAATTAGAAATAAATAATAAGGCAAAAGAATTGTTTTTCAGAAAGGCCGAGCTTGCACTCGGCCTTTTTTGAATATCGAAATAGATTTCAATGTTGCACAAGCAACAGCTCCACCCTCCTATTTTTAGACTTCGCATCTTCATTTATATTATCCACTGCAGGGCTAGACTTACCATAGGTAAAAGTTTCTATCACCGACATAGACACGCCTTTCTCCACCAAGTATTTCATCACTTCGTGAGCACGGGCATCCCCCAAATAGATATTGTACAAACCATCTCCATCTGAATCTGTATGCCCGTGCAGCAAAATCCTATAGTTTGCATGATGCTTGAGTTGTTCTACCAACTGATCGAGCTCTACTTTATGGCTGTGTTTAATCACAGACTTGTCTATGTCAAAATAAATAAAATACCTTTGCTTGATTCTATTGGGATCAATCGTACTGTAATCGATGGGTTTTACATTAGACTGCGGAGTATCTTTATTAATTTTAGTATCCACGTGCACATCATTACTTGTATTTGTTTTTTTACTCACAGTATCCAGTACCAGAACTTGCTCCTTTGCGGCTTGCTTAGGTAAGACGTCATAGACTTTAGCTGTATCTTTGGCTAACCCTACTGGCGTCAAGCTTTCTTTTGTTTGTTCCTTTTCTAAAATATCCTTTGTTTTTTTCTTTATCCGCATACTGAGGCTGATCTCCCAAGCACCAAAGCCTTTTGTGCCTGTCCTGAGCCCAGAAATATTGGCATCGTAACTGAAGCCAATGAGGTATTGATTTAACATAAATCCTACATAAGCCAAAACGGCATCTTTATTACGCATGGCAGCGCCAACATATACTGTTTGCTCAGGCTTGAGGCTATAACCTAGCCTAGAACCATATAGTAAATTACTCGCTTTGCCTTGGCGGGCATAAAAAAGATACGGGATCAGTTCCACCTTGTCATTCAACTGTTTTGATACTTCCATATAGGTGTTGTACTGTCTCCTAGCATTTGATTCAGCGTTTCCATAAAACGAATCTTTCGCCCTGAACAGATGGCCGACTGCGAACGACACCTTGGGCTTCCACGTATATTTGGTATTCTGCCAATACAGGCCAAAGCCTCCATCAAAATGTACACGATTTGTATTGGAAAAGCTTTCGCCATTGGCTTGGTTCTTATCAAAACCTCCTGCACTATACTGGTTATCAAACTTAAGTGATGAGGCATTGAACCTACTCTGCAAAAAGCCTGCTTGCAAACCAAAGCCTAGTACGTTATTTGAGTCTAGATTCAACTGACGAGCCATGTTTAACATAAACCTCGACTTCGTCAAACTTCCTCCTCCTGCATCGTTGGTGGTCAAGAGCAAGCCATAACCAAACTTTTTGATGTTAAGATCGGCACCAAGCACCTTGGTGCTATATCCTGTGGCTATGGAAGGCCATTGACGACGATAGTTCAGTACTACCCTTGCTTGTTTAGCGGCTCCTGCCTCCGCAGGATTTAGATATTGAACTGCGTTGAAAAACTGGGTCAAATGTCCCTCTTGGGCAGAAATATATTGTATACAAATGGTGGTCATCATTACAACCAATATCCTTAATCTATGAGTGAATAGGAAATTCATAACTTATTTGATTAAAGTGATTATACCTTTATGAGTTTGCTGAACACCTTGAATATCGGTGTCCAAAATATAACTGTAATTACCAGCATTGGCCAGTTGACCTTTGTAGCTTCCGTCCCAAGCACGGTCCACCGAGGTACAGCTAAATACCTGCTCGCCCCATTCATTATAGATAGAAAACTTTATCCTTCCTTCAGGCAAAACGCCCCTTATGCGCACTTCATCGTTGATACCGTCTCCATTAGGGGTAAAACCCGTAGGCACAAATACATCCCCTTCAAATGCGATATAATCGGCCTTCTTGAGGCTGGCCTTACAACCTTCCTGTGTCTTAACCTCAAGAGTGACACTGTACACACCAGGACTATCATAGATATATTGGGGATTGATTTCGGCAGAGGTATCAGATAACATACAAGTCTCGCCAAAGTCCCAATGATATCGATAGGAAATGTCAGTTTCTGAGCTAAAACTTACAGTCTTGTTGTTTTTATTGAGTTCTGTTTGATCTGCGGAAAATGCTACCAAAGGACTTTGTATTTGTTCCACCAAAACCGTATCAGCATACTCAGTAATTTGCAGATCTTTTTGATATATGAAGGTATAACGACCTGGAGATTTGACATATAATACCGAATCGCTTCGGTTTATAGGCAAGCCTTCGTGTATCCAAGCAATGTTCTTACCTGTGTTGGCTCGCAACATTAGTGAATCGCCAGCGCAAAAACGAAGACCTGAAGGATAAATTACTTTCAGGAGCGTTGGTCTATCTAAGAATACTACTTTTATGCTATCAGAAATGGCACTACAACCGTCCTTACTGGTACCTTTTACGGCATATACGCCCGATTTCGTAATGGTATCCTTCTTGTCTACCACACCGCTGGACCAGAGATAAGTCATGGCACCAGAAGCCGTCAAGACTAATGTGTCTCCCTTATAAAGTGGGCTTGGCCCATCTTGAATTACAGTAATTATTGGTAGCGGATTAAAGACCAGTTTTACAGAGTCTGTAGATGCAAAACAATATTTTGGATCCGCTGCTGTGGCATAATAAATCCACGAGTTTTTAACTGTAATCTTATTTCCGACAACACCTGTATTCCATGTAACGATCGAACTATCAGAAGTACCGATCTCCACACTGTCCCCCATGCACAAACCTTCGGTTTTACTAGCTTTTAAGCTAAAGGTGGTACTGGGTTTACTATATATGGTAAGCATGTTGGATGGAGCTTCACTATATCCCTCTTTAATGCCCACAACTTTCACCTTATGTGTACCTGTCGGAAGGTTTTCAAAAGGATAGCTTTTATCAAAGGTGCTCATGACTTTTGTACCATCAAGATAGAAATCATAAGAATCATAATCTGCACTTATATTTATAACAGCTTTGTCTTTTGCACATACTGCTATGGAATCCTTACTCACATTGGGTGGGTCAAAACTTATGATGGGTTTCTTTATCGGCTTTGGCAAAGTAATCTGCCTTATGAGCTGGTTATAGGCATCACCAACCGTCAAAGACGTATTCGACTTATTGATTGAAACTGAAGTAGCACCACTGAAAGAGGCCATTAAAGCGAGACCATCACTAGCTCCCGATGCCCCCGTACCTGCAAAGGTAGATACCACACCAGTTATATCGATCTTTCTAATCATGTAGTTATACCCATCAGCCACGTACACCACACCCATACTGTCTATTGCTACATCCCAGGGGTAGTTAAAACGAGCTGAGGCTCCTGTTGCATTTGTATTGCCTATAGTGCCATTACCCGCCAGAGTAGTTACAACACCCAGTGCTGTGACTTTTCTGATGGCATGATTCCACTCATCAGCTACATATACATTACCTTGATGATCGACTTCAATGCCATAAGGTCTTTGAAACTGTGCAGCTTGACCAATCCCATCAGCAAAACCCGCATTATTGGGATAATTCTTATTGCCAGCCAAGGTCGTTACCGCACCTGTCGGGCTTATTTTTCTAATGAGATGAGTAAGGTGGTCACCTATATATATATTCCCTTTCTTGTCAATGGCGATACCCGTTGGGTTTCCAAAAGATGCTGCTAGGGGATTAGTTGCATCGGTAAGTCCAAAGGTTCCAGTCCCAGCAAGTGTACTCACCAAACCAGAAGAAGTGATTTTTCTAATCTTGTTATTTTTAGTATCAGCGACATATACCGTACCAAGGGAATCGACAGTAAGGCCCCAAGGTTCTCTAAAGCTAGCAGCCGTACCTTGGCCATCCGTGCTACCTGCCACTCCAGAACCTGCTAGTGTGCTTACATTGCCATCAGTATCAATTTTTCTGATGAGATGATTGTACCTATCAGCCACATAAATATTTCCTTGACGATCGATCTCTACACCATGAGGATTGTTAAAGGTAGCCATACGTGCAGAGGTATTTAAAGCACCTACTTGTCCTTGAACACCTGCCACAGTACTCACAACTTGTGCAGAAAGACCTATTGAAAATAGGGCAATGAGGCGAAGAACCACATGTAGCAATACCCGAATCAAACGAGTATCTAGGAGCCGTTTATTGAATAGATAAGTCATAACGGAACATAAAGTCTTTAAAAACACAATTTATCGACCAAAGTATAAAACGCTAAAAACAAATGCGTTAGCAATATACAAACTTCCCAATATTGGAAAAAATCCCCAAATAAAACAATGAAGTACTATACACCACAACAAAACTTTCAAAAAAACAAAAGCAATATGGATTATAAAACAGAAGTTAGTATTCAGTTATTAAAACACAATCTGATTTAATGTCTGCCAATTGTATCTTTTAAATGCAAGAAAATATCCAATTGGTGGAAAATCAGTTGAGTTCGTGTGCACTTGGTACATTTTAGTTTTATATTTCAATAAGCTGTTTAGGAGTAAGCATCAAGATCACTTCCCTTTAAAATCTGCTTTACGCTTTTCAAAGAATGCTTTTACACCTTCCTTAAAGTCTTCGGTATCACAACAGTGTCCAAAAAAATTCGCCTCTGCTTGGTAGCCATTACGCTGAGCATCGTAGTAAATATTTACACTTTCTATGACCATACTTATTGCCAGTGGTGCTTTAGTAAAGATTTTTTCCAGTATCGTTTTGCATTCACTGATTAAGATCTCTTTAGTCACTACTTTATTGACCAAACCATAGGCCAACGCGATATCAGCTGTGATGGAATCGGCTGTCAATAACAGCTCCATAGCCCTACCCTTGCCTATAAGTTTAGGTAATCGTTGTGTCCCCCCATAGCCAGGCAATAAGCCAAGGTTTACCTCTGGTTGTCCAAACACAGCATTGGGCGTAGCAATGCGTAAGTGACAAGCCAACGCAAGCTCACAACCACCACCTAGGGCAAAACCATTAACAGCCGCTATGATAGGCTTGAAACAATCTTCGATTTTCTCAAAGATTTCTTGGCCCCTTTCAGCAGCCTTGCGTCCATTGATTTCGTTGAGGGTCAAAAACTCATTAATATCGGCACCAGCCACAAAAGCTTTTTCTCCAGCACCAGTGATGATCGCCCCCTTCACCATGTTTTCGTTATAGATGAGAGAGACGACTTCGTCTAGTTCTTCTAGTGTTTCGAAATTCAATGCATTGAGCTTCTCCGGTCGGCTGATGGTCACAAATAAGATTCCATTACCATCAATACTTACCACTAGATTTTTGTAGCTTCTCATTTTTGACTGTATTTAAATAATTTTTCTTTTTCTTCTTTAGATAGGGCATTGTAGCCGCCTTTTTGGTTCATCTTGTCCAATATGCGGTCTATTTCTTCTTGATCCGGATATTCAGCACTTACATGTTCTAAATTTTTATAAGTAATCCTCAAGTTAGACTTCTTCACAAAGAGCCCCGAAGCCCAAGCCCAAGTTTTCTGAATGGGCGCCCCCATATCATAGCCCTGCTTCAACATCTTAATATAAGTAAACCCTAGCAACCCTCCACCAAGGTGGGCAATGTTTCCACCAGCATTAGGACCAATAGTACTTGCAAGTGAGATCAGGAGATAAATACCAATAATATACATGAGTCTGACCTCCCCTAAAAATGTAATATAAACGGTATAGGTGGGCAATAGCGTAACCGCCGCTACACCTAGCGCAAAAATTGCTCCTGAAGCCCCAACCATAGGAATCATTTTATCATGGAAATATGGAAATATATTATAGGCGAGTAAAAACAATACCCCTCCACCTATTGCTCCAAGCAGGTATATGTTCATAAACTTTTTCTCTCCCAGAAACTCTTGAATGATTCCTCCAAGCCAATAAAGACCAAGCATATTCATAATAAAATGCAGAATGCTAATATGCGTAAATCCGTATGTAACCAATGTCCAAGGCCTTACGACCAGTTGTGGCAAATAGGAAGGCAGCTCTACAAATGACTTGATAAAGTTAAATATGTACTTGTGGTTGGTTAAAACCAGAATGATGTTCAACAGTAAAAGTGGAAGAAAAATAAAAAGATTGATGATGATGACCCTGACTAGGGCATCGCCTTTTTTGATTTTGAATTTTAAATCGTCTAACATAACTAAAGTATTACTAAAATAGCGACTTTCTAGATTTTTGCCAAATATATAATAGGATGTATGCAAACAGCACACCGCCTAAATGGCCCCAATGTGCTACTTTGTCCCCAGGTGCTTTATAAAGCCCAAAGAAGAGTTCGTAAGCTCCATAGAGTAATACGAAAATCTTAGCGGGTAAGGTTATGGGTAAAAACATAAGACTGAGCTCCGTATTGGGAAACAAGTATGCAAAAGCAAACAATAATCCAAAAATAGCGCCCGATGCCCCAACACATGGATAGCCCGCCACATTTTCTTTCATGTTGATCGCATCTTGTATACAACTAGATTTAAGCTCTTTATGTTCATAAAACGCCTTTACTTTATCGGTAAGATCCACATGGCTGTCAAAGATATAATACTTTGTGCTCAATGTATCAAATAATTCTGGTGTGGGGCTTAATAAGAATAAGTCTATGCTCTGAAAAAGCTCATAGTGCTCGACATAGCGCGCCAATGTGAATACTATACCCCCCCCTATACCTGTGACCAGGTAAAAAATCAAAAACCGCTTTTCACCCCAAAAGCGCTCTAAGAGAGTTCCAAAGATCAATAGCCCCATCATATTAGTAAGAAAGTGCCCCATATTGGCATGCAAAAACATATAAGTGAGGTATTGTGTAGGGAAAAAACGGCTTGAATTGAACAGGTGTAAAGCCATTTTATCTTGAAGCTCATTGACTTGTGGGGTATTCACAAAAGTGAACAAGATCAAGCAGATTAAATTTATCACCAATATGCTCGCCAATGTCGGCGATAATTGTCTATTTTGCATTTGATTATTTTTCGTAAAAATAGTCATAATAACAGATCAGCAAGCATGAAAGCCCATTTTTTGAGAGAAATCGTTTCTTGGTATCTACTGCACAAACGAGATCTCCCTTGGCGCAGCACTCAAGACCCTTATTTGATCTGGCTTTCGGAGATTATCCTGCAACAGACTCGTGTAAACCAAGGCATGCCCTACTATTTAAAGTTTGCGGCCAACTACCCTACGGTTACTGATTTTGCGAATGCACCTATAGATGAGATCTTGAGAACATGGCAAGGCTTGGGCTACTACTCGCGAGCCAGAAACATGCACAGTACGGCGATCATGGTGAGGGACGAGTTTGGGGGGAAATTCCCAACCCTCTATCTGGACTTGCTTAAACTCAAAGGTGTCGGAGCCTACACTGCTGCGGCAATCAGTTCCTTTGTGGCCAATGAAAAACGCCCTGTGGTGGATGGCAATGTATATCGGGTCCTCGCAAGATACTGGGGCATACAGGAACCGATCAACTCCAACAAGGGACCGAAGATTTTTACTGCACTTGCAGAGGAGATCATTGCCCATACGACTGATAACGGTCTGTACAATCAGGCGATCATGGAGTTTGGTGCCTTGCACTGCAAGCCCGTAGCACCCAACTGCAAGGAGTGTCCTCTGGAAGGCTCTTGCCTCGCACTCCTCAACAATCAAGTAAGTAGCTTACCCATCAAACTCAATAAACTCAAGGTAAAGGAAAGAAACATTCACTACTTGGTATGGCTACATGAAGGTGCTGTTTACATGAAAAAGAGAGGTGACGGAGATATATGGAACGGCCTCTATGATTTCTGGGAACTGCAAGAAGCGGAAATACCTGATCAAAGTATTGCCGAGGCCAAAGTGTATACACATAAACTCACACACCAGAAACTACAGATCCGTTTCTATATCAGTCATACCCCGCCCAAAGGGCACAAGGCAGATGATTATTTGTTTTACAATGCTGAAGAGATCGAGAACCTTCCCAAACCCATCATAGTGAAGCAGTTTTTGGATGAAAACAAGGGGAGTCTTCAATAGGTAGTTATTGGTTATTGGTTATTGGTTATTGGTTATTGGTTATTGGTTATTGGTTAT